>NZ_JBFUGK010000017.1:0-104203 GCF_056402935.1 Polaromonas sp. P3_B1 | reverse complement strand
GGGTAGTGCCTACGTGGGTCAGTTTTGGATGGAAATTACTGCGCTAAGTGGGTCAGATTTCGACGGAATTCAACACGGGCACGATTTTTCATCAAGAAGTGATCCACTTAGAGCAGAAATTTTCAAGCTGATTGACCCGGGCAATCAAGCAAATTTCACAGTGAAATCCGACCACGTAGCCGGTAATAGTTAAATGAAAAAGATGGTTCAACTGAAACCGAAATTTATGAGACTCTCCTTCTTCCTGACCAACAACCATAAAGCGTTTTGTCAGCTAGCCAAGATCGAGAAAGCGCCCTAGACTTCCTATCCTCGGCTCGCCGCAATACGATATTCAGGGCCTCTGACCCACGCTATGGTCATAGCAGCTTGTTTTGATAACAATGAACGCAGCCTAATCCCGCTCAAGCTCTGAGACGTTGATAAAAAAACCTTAAGAAGGATAAATGTGTGATTTCAAATTCTAAAAAAGCCGCAGTCCTACGTGCCGTCGCTATGGGTGCAACTATCGCCGAGGCAGGCGCAGCTGCTGAACTGACCACAACTCAGGCGAAGGAATCACTGCGGCGCTTGCGACGCGAATTGGCACTCAATACAGACGTCTCAGAGATACAAGCCTCTCCGCAAAAGTATTTGAAGGCACTACAGAACTTTGAAACTGAACCTCAGTTTGATTTGCGGAAGCCACTAGTGGAAAAGCTCGTATCTGCTTTGCGACTCAAATCGGCGCCAGCCTTAACCCCGCACTATCTTTCAAATATCTCTGCGTCTCAATTGCTTTCATGTGGGGTGACGCTCGTTGCTGTAGCGGAACTTCAGGAATGGCTCGAAAAGCGCGGTCTTTCACTAAAGCGAAAGCCACCAGTGACGGGCGCCGATGTTAAGGCGGCCGAGAGAGCAATTCTTCTACTTGATGCCTTCTTTTTCGACACCGAAATGATTAGGGCTCAGCTTGCCAATCTACAGAGCCCGGCATAACTTATCCGTCTGGATGGTGACTTCCTAGGCCATTCGAAATCTYCGGAGGGCCCTCAGACGATTAAGTAAAGAAGTGAAGGTATCGCACATATACCCCATGAGAGTCGACCGGATGTCGGTACTTACGGATCCCGGGATCGGAACTCACCAACAGGACAGGGCTAGACGGGTTGGTAGGTACTGACGGAATAAGCCATGGAGCCCGGCTCTGCCCCCGTAGACCGTTTGTAAGCAGCGCGGTTTCTCTTTTCATACCAAGAGCTTCGCGCACACTTTCCTTCTGCACTTTCATCACGTTCTTGCAGCTGACCGCTACGCATATATCGTCATGCTCCGGATACAAGCCAATCGGTTTCTGGAAAATCGCGACATCAAGCTCGTGAAAGGCGGCAAGAGGAACAGGGATCGGCTTTGTCATGCTCCAGCTCAGCGTTTTTGTCTCAACCGAAATCCACGCAACATACTCGTCACCTACGCCACTAGTCAAGTCGAAGTGCGAGTATTTCTTCTGATTCGCAGAGGCGGGGTTAAGCGGCACAACAATGACATCATCGCCGGCCCCTTTGTGGGTGGGTGGAATATGCTTGATTTTTGCGCCGCTAGTTTTACTCTTGTACAGTCGCAGAAGCCGGGCAAGGACTCGCAACTCAAACAGTTTGTCTGTGCTGATCGACGTCTGCAGTTTTGGAGGTTTCGCGCTCGCCACTGCCGCGATCTGAAATAGTTTCTCCACGTTCTGGACTAAAGTGGCCGGTGGTGCTGGCTTTTTAGTCATCGAGAGAGTCCTCCATGGGCAGCATCTCTCTGAAGTATGAATACAGATGCCTGTGGCGCCTGGGAATGCGAGCCGGCAGTTGAGACCTTAATTGAAAGCTCCGCTCCAGACCGACGATTCGAACCCCGGTAATCGGTTGCTCGAGCAATGAAGATAGCTCCTGGTAGATCTCGTCTGCCGTATCTTTTGTGGCCGGGAACGCCAGCGCGAACAAATAAGATATCACCTCTTCAAGCTGATGCTTCGGATCGAGCTCCTCAACCTGCTGGTCATCAACAGTTCCATCGCGTTGCCTGGCAGAGGGCTCTGGATGACGATATGCCCTCTTGGCGAGTTCCACAAATTCCCGCTCGCGAGGACCTCGATAGGCCAACGCCATTCGGTGAGTTTGCGCTAATGCTTCCTTTAACTGATCCACTTCCGTTGCCATTGCGGTCCTCCTGCGTCACGTCAAAGCTCTATTTGCGAATAAGTCGGCAGCATTGGTTCCGCAACGCTATCGAACTCACGATTCGAGATCGTTTTAGATTGCCGCGACCTCAACCTGCTCAAGCACTCACAATTCTGAGCCATTACACGATGAAATTTCTGACGGCGAAAGAAACGCCGATGCGACGGCTACCCGCTATGCTACTAAATACGCAGAAAAAATGGAGGTTACGCATGCGTCCGGTTTACACGTCCTCGTTTGGTACCAGTATCGCTTTCAGTGAGGCATTTCCCAATATAGAAGAAATTTCTATGACCGTTCGCCAAGATCCCAACGGTCATTACTGTTTTCACGAGTGGCAACGGGAGTACGTCTACACCAGATCGACGCTGCCCAGTTTATTTCGCTGTGCAAATGCTAGGTGTCAGGATGGCGGGATAGCCGTCGAGCAATTAATTCTGGAGCAAGGAAACGGAAATCATGACTTGCCATGCAAAGGCCGCGAAGCTGCAGTGGCCGGACAGAATGAAGGCGAGGCTTGCGAAAACCGATTCAAGATTGCTTTGCTCATTCAACCAACTTGACTGAAAGTTGATCTGGCGCTTCGGCATTCGGTGCCTATGTAACTTCTAGCTTTTAAAAGTCGCCGACCCATTTTTAGCGCTGAACCGGACTGCAATGAACGTAAGGAGCACATCACTCCCGCGGATCTGGGCGCGTGGTTCGCGCCACGAACGTTCCCACGACCCTCGCCTTCGGAAATGCTTCTTGAACGCGTGTTAAGCATGCGACAAAGTGGGCTCCTGTTGTCAGTACGTCGTCGAACAGAAAGATCATCTCTGGGGTTTGCTGCGGTAGTGCGGCCCGGTCCAGCTTAATGGAAGCAAGCAGGCGATGCAGCTTCGGGCGCGTCGAGGTGCTGTGACTGGCCTGCAAGGAGCCATCGGAGACCAAAAGAGACGCGCATGACAGCGGCGCAGCACTTCGCATACGAATTCCTTCCACAATGCGATCCATTCGGTCATCTCGCAAAGGATCGCTAGCACCTCTCGAAGTGGGCATTGGCACCAGCAATGCCTTGGTCGCCAACTCATGCCACCGCCAGAATCGGGAGAACGCATCGCTGACTTGGTCGACGGCTGTGCTTTTGCGCGACCACTTCTCATGGCAGTCGCGAAGCCCTGGCTCAATCTTCAGGTCGGCGATCAAACGATTTGTCTCCGAGAAGTCTGCATTCTGTCCGCGCGTGAAATGCCAAGAGGTGTAATCCCCCCAGTAGTAGCAGCGGTGCTCAGGCTTGAGGTGAAAGTGTTCCTCACGTTCCGATGGACCCACCTGTTTCAGTTTCTGTCTCATCGCCAGGCGACTATGGATTTAATAGACATTCACGCTTTCTATTGCGATCTGCGGCATTTTAGATACCCCTCCCCCAATGAAAGGTTGACTCGTTGGCCAACCTGTGGCCAAATACGAATTTGGCATCCTCCAAGCTTACCGTGCCCAAACCTTTACCTGCCGAAACCTCTGCCGAACCCAAAACACGTGGGAAGGTACTCTATCTCCCTCGCGAAATCGCTAGGGTGGAAGACAACCTGCGCGAGTCCATCCTCGCTGCATGCGCGGATTTCGAGCGCTCCAAGCAAGACGGTGACAAAGATTATCTGCGCGCGCTGCACGGCCGCGCCAAGGCGCTCGAGCCGGGAGTAGATGGACGAAGAATTCAATCGCTCTATAAGAAGTATGAGCACCTGTTTCGCGTCGGAAGCGACATCGACCCCGCGAAGATCAAGCCGGTGATGCATCTGGCACCCTTGGGATCAGACTGGGGGGATCTGTTCGTAATCGTGCGATCGCTCTGGTCAATGCCCTACAACAAGGGATATGGACGGCGACTGCGATTCGTGATCTTCGACGAATACCATGAGTCTGTGATGGGGATCATTGGCCTGCAATCGCCTCCCGCCGACCTCGGGTGCCGCGATAACATCTTCGTCTACCCCGAAGGCCGTAAGCTCGAAATGGTGAACTGCACCATGGATGCCTATTCCGTGGGTGCTGTTCCACCATACTCATTTCTGCTGGGCGGCAAGCTATGTGCTGGTCTAGTGGCTGCTGACGCGGTCCGCCAAGCATACTGGCGCCAATACGCTGGCAAGAAGACTCAGATGGAGAACGCCAGAATCAGGCAACCGCTAGCCGCCGTCACAACCACGAGTGCGTTTGGCAAGAGCTCGATGTACAACCGCCTCAAATACAAAAATCGATTGCTAGCCGAGCCCATCGGCTACACCCTCGGTTATGGCACTCTTCATCTGGAGCACCTATACCCTCGAGTTCGCTCATACCTCGAAATGACCAGTGAATACAACAGTGGTGGCTTCGGCATGGGCCCCAAGACACGTTGGCAAAACCTAATTAATGCATTAATGAAACTGGGGCTGACCAATGATTTACTGCGGCACGGTGTCAAACGCGAGGTTTTCATCTATGACCTGGTCAGCGACCTGATTCCCGGAATGACCGGCGCGAGCTTTGGCGAGCCTCAATGTATGACCACCCAGGAGTTTTCCGACTACTGGCTGGAGCGATGGGCGCTGCCTCGAGCACTTCGCCGACCCCACTGGAAAGAGGACAACTCCACAGAGTTGATCCGCCAGACCATTGCCAGCATTCCCAGTCGAAAAAATGCTGAGAGCGCCGATGAACATRCCTAATGACCCAAGGCCTGTAGTACGCTGAGCGTCGCTGCCGACAGGTTTTTTCGAACAATGAGTTCGCTCACTTTCAGGAGTTGACCCTGCTGCCCATCGAAGGCGTTCGCCCTCTGTGGAATGCCGATGACTTCGAGAGGATTTGCGATGCCAACGAACAGGCGCGCGCCACTAACATCTCGCATGCTGAGCACATTGTGATGCTCAACGCCCGAAGCATCGATGATGGGTCGGTCAAGCAGCTGGGCCTCGATCTGCGGATAGCGTCCTAAGTCGGTGCGAAGCAGGTCGGTCGCAACCGCAATGCGCGTGGGCTCAAAAGGCTGCAACTGCCCGTCAAGAAGGTACTGAACGAGCGCAATCCCCATAAAGCGATCCAACTGCCCATGATCGATCCGATTGCGAAAGCTTCTGAGGCACCGATAGCAGGACATCGGGCAGCGCTCCTCGCAGTCTGTCATCCGGTTGAGCGCCTGTTCGAAAAGCTTTCTCCCTTTGCGAGCTGCCTCACGCGCGAAGCCGGCGCCACCTGACAACGTGTCGTACAGGAAAATCTCGGTCTCCAAGCCTCGCACGCCCAGCGGCGTCAATGCGGGCCGGAATTCCGCCAGCACCTCTCCTGGTTCGATCTCCAGCAAGTCGGTAGCCGCCCGGGCAAGTGCCTCGCTGAGTGTGCGTAGAGCAATTTGAGTAACGGAATCCCCCGGTCGCATTAGCAGAGGATGTGCCAGCTTGAGCGAAAACAGAGCGACGTCCGTTGGAAAGTCGGTACCTAAGACAACATGCCGCGCGGTGAATCCACCAGGGCATTCTGGTCTGTCGGGGTCTGGGTAGGGCTTTGGATGCATTCCCATCAAAGTGTGCGAATGAGAAGTTGATGACTCAATGCGGCCACACTTGGTGCAGTATGAGTAGCCCTCGCGGCCCGGCCCCGTGTTGGAAACCAACAGGTGGGTGCGAGTGGTCAGATGGCGCACCTGGTCGGTGGAATGTTCCCAAGTGGTGTTCTCGGTCGGACGTAGGGTTAGCTTGGCCCGAGTAGCGTAGCTCACCTCTGGCAACTCGTCGGGAGACGTCACAGGAGCGATATCGACAGGATGTGCAAAGCCTGTGGGGCGCATCCAGTATTGCGCCGGACCAACCGTGTCTTGCCCTTCACAAGCTTCACAGTCAATACGCTGCCGGACTTCCAAGCCCATGTTCAACTCACGCGTGAAAGCGAAGCCGCATCTGCTGCATTCCAGATGTAGTCGCCGATCACGCCACTGCTCGAATCGCTCTCCCGACATCGGTGAATAAATGGCGCCGGACGTGTAGCACTTCCCGGCTATCCATACCTGACGCCCAGGAGAATATTGGGACAGAGCGACATTCAAACCCTGCGAAGGCGCGAATCGGAGCTTCGGACGAAATCTTGTCGAACTCTCTACATCGAAGACGTGGAAGGTCGCCACGTCTGTTGGAAATGCATACCGCGGCAGCACACCTTGATATAGGAGGGTGTCGAGCAACTTATCTTCGTTGAAGCGAACGGCCGGCCTATCATCGTCCGCCTCCGGAGGTATCTCTAAGTATTGCGCTTCGTCGTGCTCGTCAACCACCGGCTCTGCTGCTTCCGATGTCTGTGTTTCGCCTAACGCCCGGTCAATAGCCCTCAGCGTGTCAAGCACCATCATTTCCAACAATTCGGCACGATCCGCGGTACTGAGCATCGTCGGAATCCATCGCGCGGCTCGCTCCCGCAACGCGGCTTGGTTAGCGAGTAGCCATCTCTCGAAGTCGTTTCTGTTCAAAACATTGGTGTCGATATAAAACTCACCGACTTTGCCGAGCACCGAAAACAGATCGCCACCAAGGCCCACCTGAACACCGGGAATTTTGGCTTGGTGGTAGCACTGCAGAAGAAACGCTCTGATATGCCGGCGCGCGATCTCCGGGTTGTCCAAGCATAGGGTCGGGTCAACCACCTGGCCGGAGATCATTTCGGCTGGTTTTGAGAAGAAATGCTCGTCATGAGTGTCCGAGCCACCGAACGCCACAACGCTCGCGATGGAATTGCCGCGGCGCCCAGCCCGGCCGGCCCGCTGTTGATAGTTAGCGCGGCTGGGAGGCATGTTGCGCAACGCCACCGCGGGAAGCTGGCCGATATCAATTCCGACCTCCATCGTGGTCGTGCTGGACAGAACATCGATCGCGGAGGGGGGTGTCTTCTGATCACTCGCGGGCAACTCAACGTCTTGAAAGAGAAGTTCGTTCTCTTCAGCCCTCGAAAACACCTCGTCCTGCTCGGCGGAATTCAGCTGCGCGGTGTGCTCTGCTGCGATGAGCGACAAAGGTGCAACCGGATGCTCTTGGAGAGCTTCGCCGATATTGCGCC
This sequence comes from Polaromonas sp. P3_B1, assembly GCF_056402935.1. Classification (NCBI taxonomy): domain Bacteria; kingdom Pseudomonadati; phylum Pseudomonadota; class Betaproteobacteria; order Burkholderiales; family Comamonadaceae; genus Polaromonas; species Polaromonas sp. P3_B1. The sequence goes on along the minus strand of NZ_JBFUGK010000017.1, from coordinate 96,932 downwards.
GATAGAAGCCTTTGCGCTTATTAAAAACCTCATCATGGTCCGGATCAAGCGGTTGGACCGCCCTATGACCGCAATCTAGGCAGACAGGGAGCAGCCGGACTGGGCGGTGAACAGACTTGCAATCAGCACATCGCACCCATTCACCGCCGAATTGCAGGGAAAGAAATTGCCCTTGAAGGCGATAGCGGTCTCCCATTCGCTCCGCAAACAACCGCAGCAGCTGTGGAAGCCACTTTTGTTTGAAAATGGTCCGCGCTGCAGGAGTTGGAAGTCGACGTTCAAACTTTTGGAACTTGCCGGACATTTGGTTGACGCGCACCTTCTTATCGGGATGAACGAGAAACCATCGCGCCTTCATTATTTTGGGGAGCCAGAATCCTGCGCGACTCCACTCGCGCAACCAGGCTCGTCCCAAGTCAATTCGATCTTGGGGGGTCTCGGTGACGCCCGGGATGTCAGGAAGCGCGGCCAGGTCGTTTGTCTTGTCTTCGCGCTCGACAATCGACGCCACTGCGAGAGGCTCCAGGCCAAGCGAGCGATCGCGAAGCGTGGACATGATATCGGCCAGTAGCGCTTCTGGCGGGCCATCACCCCTACCGATCTCCTGGCACAGATCGCGCAATGCCTCATCGGAATTGAGAACCCCTTGTTCCACCCTATCGCGGACCATTGTGTAATCTGCGAAAGTCTCGACCATAGACATTTCAGGCCGCAGTCTCACATCGAGCTCGTTCGCGGCCAGCAGTACCGCGGTGTAGATATCCTCAATGCGCAGTTGCAGTTTCGGCACGCGAGCCAGCCTCTCCCAGCCTCTGACCATGAGAGGACGCAAAGAGTCGCGCACCGAGTACATCTGTAGAGAAGGAGCAAGCCGCGCAGCAACCTGCCGCGAATCCGAAAAAGCGAGAACCTTTCGCCCACGCAAAGGAGCAAACTTGGTAGCCTCCGCGCTCGAGGGTGGTTGCACCTGCAGCTGTCGATTAACCAAGATCTGGAAAGGTTGGTCGCCTTTCGTCTCGTGATCCTGCACCGGAGAACGCGATTGAAATGCTTTTCGCTCGCAAATCGCGCACTCATGGAACGCACCGGCGTCCGCCATGTAGGTACCCTCGTCGTCATCGTCGTCGGTAACCATACGCTGAGTGCGATCCGGTGCAAGAAACACGGTCCGCTCTCGCAAGCCCGGTTGATCCGAATTGATTCGTCCACTGACCAAGTCCAGCATGGCCCTCTCTGCCAGTTGCGGCCTCCCAGGCTCAACCAATAGGAGATCCAATGCGATCAGCGCAGGGGCGGTGTTGTCTCCGGTGCGAAGCTCAGAACCGGCTTCCGGCCATACAGAGGAAGGGTGTTGCGGATCATCGGTGTACCCCCGCCCATAAGCTGTCCCACACACCCGGCAAGTGAAAAACTCCAGGACTCTCGCGTTGCACTCGCAAAAGTCTCTCGGTTGCGTGTAGAGCTTACCGATACCGCCACCTTTCATCGAAATGGGGAGCGCGCTGCACTCTGGGTCCATGCAGGCCCACAGACCCCGCAGCCCACGAAAGAACATGTGTACGCGACACGGTAAAAGGCTCGGCTCCTCGTCACGCTCTCTCGCCGTAGAGGCTAAAGCAGCTAGGTTTGTAGCAGCGCGATCAGCCACTTCCTTCTCAACGCCGGGGAACAGCATGCCGCCGAGTTCCTCGACTGGCAAGGCGTTTCCCATGGTGCGATTGACAAGGTTCGCCAAAGGTCCATAGCCGCCAAGGGCCCGATGTAGTACCGCGTCGATTGTCTCGTCGGGGCCTTGTACAACACCGCGACTGACAAGCAACGGCTTTATAGCGGCCGAGCGCACCGTAGGATCGCTGCTTCGAAAATCGGTTTCAAGAGGGAGTGTCGCCAGTAGCTCCGCTTCTTTGGGTTCACCAGCGCTCGCCCCCAGCTGATATCTGAGGTCACCTGAAATCACTACAAAGCTTGCCGGGTCAGTGCCTGTTAGTTCAGCCGCGAATTTGGGAGCGTCTTCCTTGCTCTCGAAGCTAGCACTTGCGCAGATCACGCGAAAGCGCTCGACCGGGATGCCAAGACGATCACGAAGCCTACGCAACAACAGGCCTACCTCTGTCCCACCCGCTCCCCGATAGAGATGCGCCTCGTCCAAGATCAGTAGGAATTTCTCATCAGGACATTTGGCGAGCCATTCGTTTGTCTGATCGAAAATCGGTCGTTCGATCGGCCGCATCAGCATGTACTCGAGCATTGAGTAGTTTGTCACTAGGAGGTCAGGTGCAGCAGCCTGAACCTCATGGCGCGTCACTAATTCGGAATCGTCCGGCAGCGTCACTGCACGCAAAAAATTGCCCTCGTCGTCTTGCCAATGCCGACGCGCGGATCCCTCGTACCAACGCTCCAGATCGGGCTTCGCCGGCCATTTTCCGCGCGCCATAAGATCGTCGATTAGCTTTTGCGCCTCCTGACCTCGCTCGCCCCCATTACGTGCATCTTTGAGCAATCCCACGTAGAAATCGCCGAATGACTTCAGGCGCCGCTGGTCCTTGGCTTTCACCCGAACTCCCGCGTATGGTGTCCTACTGGTGTATCGTGCGAACCGAGGCGGGCGGCCAACCCAGCCGTTGAACAGGTCTACCAGCCGCTTGTCACCGAAGATGGCGCGCAGCCTACCAAGCTGATCGTTGACCAACGCGTTCATCGGGTAAAGGATTAACGCGCGCACGCCCGGCATCTCAGCGAAGCTTGAACCGGGACGGGTCGCCTCGATCGCTAGTTTCCCAAGTGCCGGCATCAGAAAAGACTCCGTCTTTCCCGAACCCGTGCCGGTCATGATCAGCAGATTCCTGTCGTTCACCAGTCGCTCGCGAACGGCCTTGCTCTGGTGTGTATACGGCGGGTCATAGATCAAGCGCTTGCCAGCTGGCGTCGGCATCGCCAATGTCTCAAGGACTTGCCGGGCGGCAGCGTTCAGGCCTTCAATCTGCGAGAACGTCTCGCCCGTCTGGTACCTGGGCGTTGACTCTAGGTATGGCGCTTGGTGAACAATGCCTAGCTGTTCCAGCAGCTCGCGGCGCTGTCTGAGGATGTCAGGATCGGAGATGTGGTATGTGGCCTCGATGTATTCGATCAGCGAGTCGCGCAGGCTTTGCGCCACTTCGCTCATGGTTGCATTCATTCGGTTTGCTCCTCAGCCCGTTCTTCGATCCAGTAGTTGTCACGCAAAAATCGCCGCTCCCCGTCCAGTTCCTGGAGCGGCAGCTGGAACCGAAAGGGATTGGGGTCATCCTGCGATCGCCGCGCGCCCAGAAACATGAATCGCCTTCGCACAGCCACCGGTAAGGGGAAATGAAAACTCAGCGTAGCGACGTTCGAATCTCGCGCCACAGAATAGGAGGCCGGAAATCCGGCCTGCGAGTCCAACGCGAACTGGATGCGCCACGCTACGTCGCTTGCACGCTCAGTGGATTCCTTGGTGGGAAGGAGAATAGATCTTGCCGACTTTCCCTCAACCAGATCGCACAGATACCACAGCGGGGCGCCATATGGCTGAGGTACGCGGCCAACATACACCCCGTTTTCGTTATCGGTTTTCTTCCATCGACTGGTGTAACTCTTTCTGGCACGGCCGGCGTACTCAAGAATAGTTAGATCCGGAAGGTCCCCAGCGACGCCGAAACTGCGCAACCGGCCCGTGGCCCTGCGCAAGTGATCGGGGGCAGTTTCGGTTCTCACGCCATTCATCCAGGCGGATTCCTTGACTTGACGTAGTCCCAGTTGCTTCAGCTGCTCGGCAATCTCCTGGTTAGCACTGTCGATAAACCGGGCGGCGCCATCGCGAGTGATATTAGCTCGGAGCTCTCGCGGCAAGAAAGAGGCGTCATCAGCGGCGATACCGGTGACATAAATTCGCCCAGTCGCTCGCGAAATAAAACTTGGAGGAGCGCAGTACAGCCAGGAGGGGAAGTTCTCAGCACCGGCCATGGTGACTCGTGATAGTTCAAGGACGTCACCGCTGACACTCAGATCTTCCAATGAATCTGCGACCAAACGATGCAGCTCATCTTCGGGAAGACCTAGTACCTTGAGTGAGCGGCAGGCCATTCGCTGAATCGCAAATGACGGGCACGGACACATAAAGCTGCATAGTCGCCGTACGGCTGACGCAATCAGTGTCGCCTGGTCCGACGCTTCACCTAGCTGCAGAAACTGGGACAGTTCCTGACGAACTTCAAGCGGCGTGATGACATGCACCTGTGCCAGTGTCATACGCGGCTCCGCTTTAGACTCTGGCAAAGCCACAGCAGGCGCGCAGCCTTCAACCAGATGATAAAGTGACGCCTGGCCGTTAGTCCATGCAAGTCAATGGAGGCGGTGAGCGCAACCGGATCGGCGGCAATTTGCCAGATCAATGCGCACTCTTCTGGATCGTGGTGAACATCAAAGGCCCGACTAAAGCTTCTCGCGATGCTGCAAAATTGGGACCGAGCATCGAAGTCTGAATTGCCGCCTTTAGTCAGCCACACATTCCTCAGGCTGATTGCGAACGATGGCTGTTGATACACCGCACCTTCCAACGCTTCCCAGCAGTGCTCGTCATTAGGGTTCGCGAAAAGCGCTTTTTCTTGATGCGCCCAAGGGACACCGCACAGTTTCCCATATAAATGTTGGCGAAGTATCTCTACGACAGAGTTCTGTTTGATCTCCGCCATGTACCCACTCGCTCGTGCGGACCGCCAAAGCCGGCACGCGTCCAAGAGCTGGCCAACCGAGACCCCGCGCGCGAGTTCAGCACTATCGACGTGCGCACCTAACGAAGACAAGCCACGAATTTTGTCTGCGGGTGCGACGATGATAGATGTCGTCTGATTAGGCCAACTCGCCAGGTATAAACCATCCGCGTCTTGTAGTTGGATGCCTCGAGTCGCTTGCATCTCGCTAATCTGAACAGGCTTCAGCGGATGGTCAAAATTGAAGTAGGTAATGTTGACTTCTTCCTGAACGCCCTCGTTGATCAAGAGCAGCGTAGCAGGCTTCCCTTTTTTTTGCGCCCAGCGCACTGGTTCTGGATCATGATGAAGTTCGATTCGACGCTCACCGAGGTCTTCCGCTTCAACCACCAAAAAGATGCTGGAAGCAGTGATGAATTGCAGGTCGTCGCTTTTTTTGATAAATGTCTTAAGCGCTTCGGACCACTGCGAAATGGAAATTGGCAAAGAATGCTCAAAGATTGGGAGCACAGTTTCTTTCCCGTCTGCCGAACTCACCAGCACCACGCTGCAGGTCGCCTTACGCGAATCGTCACCATCCACTTGGAGCTGGAGACGCCGACTCAGAAAATCCTCCAAGGTCGGCACTGCAGGATCGGTTTCGACGAGCATCGCGGACGGTAGCTGCATGCGCGGCGACCAGTTGGTCGGATGCCGAATTGAGACGTTCAAGACAGACTGTGCAACGTGCCGGCTACGGCTGCCAAATGCATCTTTCTGGATCACGACTGCCGCGATCAAAACATCGTGCCGTCCTACACTAAGGTTCTTGAGGCTGATCAGCGTTGCGCCCAAGGGACTTCTTACAATGAACTGAGTCGCCTGATCGTCGATTTTGATCTGAAACCCTGTGCATTCGTGGTCGCAGCTTAATGCGAACAGAGGGTTTTCCGTAGAGAGCCATTCGCCCGATCCTTCGTCGGTCCACTGACGAGGACGCAGACCAACGGGCTCAATCTCGACTTTGCTGTGCAGCGCAATGTTTGCTGCCTTCAATGTTTCCGCGAGTTCCGCACTCGTGACCGACGGCATACACAACCGAGCAGCAAATATATCTTCACACTCAAGTGCGACAGAATCCCCGAGACGTGAGAGGAGTCGCGCCTCTCGGGCCACAACGATGTAGTTTTGCCCTGGCCGCATGTGCTGGCCCTGGATATGCACTGCGTACCCATCCTCCTCGTGGCAATGAAACACCCAAAGCTTGGACGGCACCAACTGACACTCAGTATTGACGATGGCATCGAACAATTTGTCCTGAAGCGTGAATTGGAGCAGCGGCGTCCGCTCCGCCGGCCATTTAGTAAGTCGCCTCGGAACCGGTCGCCCCGAAATGAGTGACAACCCCGGATATAGGGCACTGCCGTGCGCGGGCATCCTGTATCTCGCGCGCGTCAAGTGTTCCCGAAATTTTTGCTTCGCACTGATCAGCGACTGGAAAGAGGGAATGAGCACTACCGCCTCCCATCGACCGCTCGAAATTCTCCGCAACTGCAAGCGTGGCAGAAGCATGACCTCTCTAGTGTTGAGCTCCGTCGTGGGATCTGAAGTATCGTCGGCCTCGAAATCAAGCGCGGGATTGATGACCGAGTATGTCGGATTGGGGGGCGCGAGCTTCGCGCGAAACTGAGCGTACACCTGGCGAACGTCTTTCAACCAAGCGCGAGCATCATGCTTGGCGTCCAAATCGCAGGTGATGCGCTGCAGCGTTGGCCTGTAAATGACGGCATCTTCCGGGTCGCCTTCAAGCAATGCGCGCACAAGCCGCCCCACTAATTCGTGTTGCTCCAAGAAATGTTTGAACCGTGAAGAAGGGAACTCAGCTTGCTGCGCAACCATCTGACCAGCGGCTACGTACTGAAGCTGGATCAGATCATCCAAACGGTACCGCATATCGTAGAGCGCGCGCGCAAGATGCACCTGCAGATCGTTAGGCAACAGGGCATTTGTAATCGGCCAAGAAATATATGGGTAACGGGCGCCCCATCTTCCAACTGGACGCACACCGTTGTAACGTGCAGCGAACTGAGAGAACCAATCTCGAAGGCGCCACCGGTCGCCCAAATACTCCCAGCCCGGGGTCAACCCGGCGAAGGTCTGCCAGAACTCTTGGCCTTGAAAGGTGTACCCATGTTCAGCAGCATGCACGATCCAGCAGTGCTTAAATTCGTGGTACATCGCCCGCCGACGGAAGTCGGCATAGAGGTAACCACGCATTTCTTTGAGCGCGTCAGTAGAGAGATTGTGCTCAAGTGCGAAGACCGGGTAGCCAGTCGCGGTCTTTGCGGCGGCAAGGTGCTCAAAGTGAGCCCTGAGTCCAGCCTCGATCTCTTCAAGCGCATTCGACATTCAGCCTTCCGCCTCATATTTCAAGGGCGGCTTGGTACGGCGAACCCTGCAATGGCGAAAAGACTCGACACCATGGTCGTGCATTTGCTTCTTCTTTGTCACTGCAGCATTTTGTTACGGACGTGCTATCCATGCAAATGCAAACGCCTCCTCCAATTGGAGGAGGCGCCGTGCAAAACACTTAAATTCTTTGACCAACCTCCGCGATGCTGTAGCCTTGCAAGGCCATTCATATTCGTCGATACTGTATATTGATACAGTATCCAATTTGCAGATATTTCCAAGCCTCTATGAGCTCCCTTCAAGCATTGCTAACCTCCAAGCCGGTGGACACACGCGTGGAGATCGGTGCCTACGAACATCTGTGGCGTCAGCCTGCGTCATCTACAAAGCGGCTGGCGCAATTGTTCGGCTCGCATCCTGGCATGCTTCCCTCTGACTTAGTAGAAGAGGACACGGCAGAGTCGGTGGCAAGGGAGGTCCTTGATCAGCTCGCGAAGCGCGGCATCCGCCAGTTCGGTGTGCGCATTCATGGGACCGGCGACTATCCAGGTCGACTGCGCGACGCTGCCGATCCGGTGGAACTGCTCTACTTTCTTGGGTCGTGGGAGCTCGCGGAGTCGCCCAAGCGTGTTGCCGTAGTGGGCACCAGACAGGTCACTCCCGAAGGAGCAGCACGAACCCGCAAGTTAGTGCGCGGTTTGGTGGAACATGACTACACGATAGTCTCTGGCTTGGCCCAAGGTGTGGACACGATAGCGCACCAGACTGCCATCGATGAGGGCGGCAAAACCATTGCTGTGATCGGCACTCCGATCTCCGAGGTATACCCCAAGCAGAATGCTGAGCTACAGCGGCGTATTGCCCTTGACTACCTGCTGATCAGCCAGGTTCCCATTCTTCGCTACAAGGCCCAAGGCCCAATGGGAAATCGCCTTTTCTTCCCTGAGCGCAACAAAACCATGTCGGCGCTCACTCAGGCCACCATCATCGTAGAAGCCGGGGAAACATCGGGAACATTAATACAAGCCAAAGCGGCGCTGGATCAGGGTCGCAAGCTTTTTATTCTGGAGAGTAATTTTTCGAATCCCGCGATCAGTTGGCCGCATCGTTACGAAAAATTGGGTGGTCGCCGTGTCGCTGACCTGGACGATATCCTGCATGAACTCTCATGACAATGCCACCGCGGCTAACGGTCATAGGGGACTTGGAGCGCCCTGATCATTTCCATCTGCCAGCTGATGCAATTTGCTACTTCTGGGGCGAGTACACCCCCCGTCAGCACATTGAAGGCCCTGCCTGGAATTACTCGCCAACCAACCATCTAATCAGCAATTTCAAGAAAAAGCTGGATCGCCGCGATCAGCCCGATTGGCGCTACAAAGGGGATGCAATCCAGACAGTTGGGCGGGCCTTCGCGGGGTTCTGGAACTGGCAGAGAATGCAAGAGCAGAGAGTTGCTCTTATACCGGTACCTCCGTCCAAGGCTCGCGCGGACCCCATGTACGACGACCGCCTTCTACAAGCGCTCACCATCACGCGGGCTCAAACGGGATTGCCGCTGGACATTCGTGATTGCTTCTCGTTCAGCGGGGCATTTGCCGCTAGCCATGAGAGCGAAGATCGCCCCTCCCCTGAACAATTATTCGCGGAAGTCTCTCTGGATGAAGACTTGGCCCGCCTCGGAGATCCACCTGGCGCGATCCTTTTATTTGACGACATGCTCACTACGGGCGCTCATTTCGTTGCGCTGCGCAGAAAACTGCAAGAGGTATTTCCGCACGCGCAGGTTTACGGGCAATTTGTCGCGAGGCGGCGCATACCAAATCCTTTTCAAACTCTGGCATAACAACCCAGGGTGATCCTCAGGCAAACAGGGCTCGCTGTCCGATCCTGAATGCCCGCCATGCCGGGCGCCACTCTGAACTCTGTCGCGACTACCCACGCGCGACAGCACGTCCGCCACAATGTCAAGAATGATTCGGCTCGTTGCCGCATTTGCCATTCTGCCGTTGGCGCGACCGGCTGAGACACAGTGTCTTACTGGTATCTCAAAAACTAGGATGAGGATCTCTACTTGTTTCAAGTTTTGTTTGCAACTCGAGTGATCCAACTCTAGATAGTCCATCGATAATTTTTTCTAGATTGGACATGTCAAGCTTCCATTTTTGCCCGACTCCAATAGAGTATCGAGTCGGGTTAAATTGGATGGGCCTAGAGCTACAAACTGCGATCTCCGAGCGCACCGCTAGTGCCAAGGCAACCCCCACCGATTGCAGCTTGGATCCCATGTGCACCAAATATAGATTGGAGCCGGCGTGGGCATCGGCTTGGGTCAGAATTAATTGAAGTATCTCCGTGTAGTCCCTGGTACTGCATACCGAATGGTTTGTCGGAGTAAGTCGTGGAGCGAGATTGTCGGCAGGGCTCATTCCGACAAATTTAGCCAGTTGGAAATTGACAATACGTTCCTGGAGGTCCCTACGCCACCGAAGTTCACTCGCCGGAGGCTCGCTGACGACCCAGAAAATCGAGTCGGCAGGTGACGCCAGAAGTTGGTCGCTGATGTGCGCTAAGCATCGAACTAGCCGGGAGGTCCGAAAAGCCGGCACCGCAATGACGCGCTCTGGTCGGCTCTCAACGTTATGGCCTGGATAAAGTTCATTGAACTCGACATCTGCTACGCCATACTCCGCAAGAGATTGGCCGTCACCAGCAGCACACGCGCCCTCCACCAGCGCTTCCGGGCGGGAGTCATAAATTGCCTTTTCGGGAAAATATGTCTGCGGCTCGCAATACAGGACGGTCAGTTCAACTCGCTCTCGTAGTTCAATAATGGTTTTCAACACCGAAAGAATCAAGCTTCCAGACGCAACGCTAATATCAAAAGTGACCCGCACCTTTTTCGGTTCACTCGCTTTCGCCACAAGATCCACCAATGCCTTTCGCACCACTTGCGGCGAGTCGGCGGAAACTTCATGCGTTGCAGAACAAAATCCCCCAATACTCTCCCTCAACTGAGGGGAATTTCGAATGTTGTCTTCGTGGTTGGTGGAGTAAATACACAGCAGACATTGTGTGGCCCCCTTCGGGGCATTACCCAATGCAACGGAAATAGCGCTAGCGATCGCTCCCGCCCTATCTTCGAAGCCCAGAGCGCAAATAAAAATATCTGGCTGCGCAGTCTCTCCCGACCACGGCTTAACCATTGGCAACTGACTGCAAGTATCTTGAAACTGGACGCGCCGTATAAACGCCGTTTTCTCAGTCATGCTCAAGGCCCTCGTCAGCAAATAGATTACTTGTCACGCGATCTTGCTTTTTTCCTTGCATATACCTAGTTCTCATTTCGTGCCCAAAGTTCTTCGGGTCAGTTAGCAGGCTGAGCAAGGTTTCCATGCCTTTGAGATCGAAGTAGCTATGACGAACGAGAGAAAGTCCAAACGCCGGGAGAAAAATTTTCCGCAACTCCCAACGCATAGTCGTAGCACCCGGTCCTTCTTTTCCACGGCTATCTAGAAGCTCCACGAATATCGCTCGTCGTAGCAATTCTTTGGCGAGACTGGCGGCTTCCAAATTGCGCTCCTCGATCAGTTCAATGGTAGCGCGAGGCTCTGTCTTCGTCATCTCGATCCGATAAAGTCGTCGCGGCTCATCCTTACTAGTCAGCGAACCCCCTACGAGAATCTCGCGGGCACTATTCGAAAATTCGTTAAGCACAGTCGCCATGATCTGCCCGTATGGGTGGTACCCGCTCACTCGCTCCTTGAAGGCCTTTGAAACAGCTGTGATAGCCGTGTGCTGCTTGGCGTGAGGTATGAGGTCCGTGGACTGCGCTTTAACGTCCGCCAGGACAAACATTTCTTTAATTATCTGAAGCACGGTGGCTGTATCGCCGCTCCAAAGTCGCGCAAGGTGTTCGATTCCGTAATAGTAGTAGCGCTGTCCTTGGGTACTTCCCTCTGTGCGAATGTAGGTCGCAAGCTTCACGTCATTGTCAAATGGACTAGACAGCCCGATCAGTCCTGCGCAGCGACCCACCCACCCGGCAGTTTTTAATCTCTGATCGATGAGACTGGCAATGAACGCTCTCACTACTTTGTCAGGTAAACCGAAAGCATCCTTACCAGCATCCACAATGGCATATTCCCGCGTATCGTCCACGGCAACGCCATCGATATCTTCACTAACGAACCCAAACTTCTCGCAAGATATTTTGAAGTAGTGAGAGGGTCGCCGCTCAAAGATAATTCGATTCAGGATCTTCTGGATTTCCGGTTGCACTCGATTAGAAGAATAGTCATCGAGTAAGAAAATAACCGGACATTTATGAAAGTAGGGGAGGACCTCGGTTAGTTTCGCAGTAACATCGCCCAGAAAAGTATCAGGCAACGTGACGTCAGACGGTGTTTCGTCTATGAGGCACATGTTCAACTTGACACGTACACGCTCAAGATCGTCCGCATAGTGAAATATTCTTTGCCGACTCGTCAATCTTGGCGTCTCAATCGAAAATTTGAAGTACGTGTTAATGGTATTGAGAAGTTCGTCAATACCACTTTCAGTCAACTCACAGCGGCGCTTTAAATTGGCATCGCCATAGGCGGCGCCAATGGCTTTTAGCAGCTCTCTCAGAACTACCAGCTGAAAGAATGTTGAAATTTGCTGCGCCAGAGCGCTTGCCCGCCCCGGCTTGCGCGCAATCCAGCTCAGATTATTCTGGATGTGAGACGCGCAGCTCACATACACGCCGAAGGAGTCAAGCGGCGCCGCGCCAAGGTTACTAGCCTTTGAGCTTCCACTTGCGCCAATGTGAGTCCGAGCAGCCATGTACCGAAAGATCATGGACTTTCCGCAGCCTCGAGGCCCTGTGAAGACCACGGGTTTTCGTTCTTGCAGGCTCGACATCCATGGCAAATTCGAAACAAATAGTTCCAATAATGTAGAGTCATCCGCGAGATGCTCCGCGGATATGGCCTCAAATGGATGAAATTTCCTATCCATCGCACCTTGCACGGAAGGTAGAAGGTTATTTCTTAAATTACTCAACTCCAGGGCTATAGCGGCCTCATCGTGGAAGAACCTTAGATGATCATCGTCACTCAACTTATCAATCAGCTCTCGAAGTTTCCGCATGAAATGCGGATAGCTCGATGCGGCCTTACGGTTACTCCACAGTCCGTTATGAAGTTTGACTAGTATGTCGACCAGATTTAGCTGATCATCTTTGCTCTTGGTCGTTCCTTGGTCAAAGGGCTTAAGGCTTCCCATATCAATGATCTGAATCTTGAGTTGGTTCTCCTCTTTTGGGAAAAGTGCGAGCGCGGGATCCAGACGCGAGATCATCACATTGCCTATGTGCAGATCGTCGTGCTTGAGCTTGTGCGCAGCCAAGAATCTGATTGCCCTGAGGATTTCGAGTCCGACAGAGCAAACGAATACGGGATCGACGTCCTCTGCTTCGTCGCTCAAATATTGTTCGAGAGTTGTACCCTCTATCCAATCGGAGAGGAACCAGACGAATTCGGTATTCGGGCCCGGCATCCCTTCGAAACTCGCTGTCTTACCTACAAACAGGGGCCGTACAAACAGATCTCCAGCACTTCGTAAACGCCCGGCAAGCCTTGCTTCCTCCAGCTCAGTGCGAATCACATAATCGTCCGGAACACAGAACTTAGCGGCATAGACTGCCTCACTTCCAGTTTCCTGCACTTTCAATACGAAACCCTTAAAGCCAAAGCGATTAGCAACAGCGACCACGCGGCCATTGGCGTCCCTATCGAGAACCCGGCAGGAAAGCTCCGTGCCTCCCTGAGACTTGAGGGTCATGACCTCTGGAAAGATAGCAGCTGTTCTGAGCCACGCTTTCTGCTCTTCTGTGAGATTAGACATTTATTCTCCCTGTCCGCTTGACCATAAGAATTCGCCTCATAAGCGGTAGTGTCCTGATACCGCACGCTACGACCTTCTGCTCCGAGGTGTAATTCGCCGCGTTCTGTTCCGATATTAGCTGGCGCGGCGTGGTCCGGCCGCACCAATGGCAATTCATTCCATCCAAGTTGGGAATCCACTCGCCTTGGGTGATGGGGGACTCCTAAGCGAATCAATACGACGATGGATCGCAGGAGAAAGTGATCCGGCTATCATTTTTTGTTTTGGCGCAGATTTTGGGAGTAACTACCAACGCGCGCGCGACAACTCTTCCGCAACGATGTCAAGAATAGATTCAGCTCTCTCCGCCGCAGACATACCAATTTCTGCCGCCGGTAACGCACCCAAGAGTATCTCGACCATCGTCTTGTCGCTGCTCTCACGCTGAGGAGACCGCAGAAAGCTCCAAAGCTTGGCGTAAGAAACATCGGCCTCACGATACATCGCGATCATCTTTCTTAGAAGCTCCTTATCCAGATCTCTGTTAAGTTGAAACGCTGGATAGCGCCTACTGCCGCCTTCGGGTGACGATACCGAAAATACCTCACCGACAGCCTCAAGCTCATCGAGTGTAGAGGCGCTACACCCCATCAAACGCATAAATTCTTCACGGTCTACGACATTCCAAACGTTGAGCGCGGGGTTGTTCATATACGGCCTTCCTGGTGGCTGTTCAAAAGTTGTCGATCAAAGCGATCAAAGATCTTTTCTATCCAGCGGAACCATTCCTCAACTTCTCATACGCCTGAAAAATGTCCGGGCGCATCAATGACAAACCGTTTCTTCTGAGTTCGGAATCCACCCGTCTTCGCGTGGGCGGCAATTCCCTGGAGCGGATCCGCTGAACTATCGACCGCAAGAGATCATGGTCCTTCTGATACCGCAGGCCCAACCGAGAACTTTCGAAACTCCTCCTCTTGCGAACGATATCCCGGCACTCTTGACCAAACCAGTACTTCAAGGCACTGCGGCTCAGCCCAAGCTGATGTGCTACGTCTACCAGGGCACGGTTGTCGGTAGGGTCAGCAATAATCACCTCCAGCAGTTTTTTCATTTCATGTCGCTGCTGGAACCCAAGCATGGGCCGAGCGCCACGATCCGTCTCCAGAGGCATCCGTCCTGCAGGCTCCGAAACCAGCGTCGCTGCACCCGGCAAGAACAGAGCAGCGATCTGTACGGATACTCCATAGCCAAGCCTAAGTAATACGGAAACAGATGGCCGCTCGTCCTTGTTCAACCAGCCATTCAGCGCGTAAGGTTGCAGGCCAACCAATTCACAAAGCCCCTTTCTATTTCCGGGGGACAGGCGGGCGACGATCTCAGCGATGTTTTTCCGGAAGGTCACCAGACTTCCAAAGGACTTGAGTTCTGCGCGGCGTTCGATCAGCGAGACCAAGGAATTGGCGCACCAAATTTCGTACTCAGTACAGGCCGAATCGTCAACGGATACGCCCCCCTCGGTTTCTGCCAGCAACGGGTGCCTACAGCTATTGCAATGCATGAGGCTTGGGTACACCGGCACAAAAGACTGCAGGCACCCACATGCGGGACACCGGTCACTTAGGGGCCGCTGGTGCTCGTGGCACACCCGGTAGTGTTCCAAAGACCACAGCAATTTGAAATAAGGTCTTTGCCCCGCCCGCGCCTGGTCGCATAAGCAAGCGGTGCACCATCTCGGATGGCGGCCCAGAGCACCTTCGCTGTTGTGGGGAAACAGGCCTTCCGCATGCAGTAAGGTAAGCCGCGCCAAGGGGCCACTTGTTTTCTGTTGCAGCAGGTCTATCGCTAACTTTGCGTAGGTGCCATATCCATTGAGAGTTGTGCAATCACGGTCGAAGAAGGTCGTCCCGCTCCAGATATCCCGATGATCTGTGGAGGTCTGCAGAAGATACTTCATCAGTACCCTAGGGCTCACACAATGGGCGTGAGCGATCGCAACGAACCACGAGATGAGGCTCTCAGAGTCAACGAAGCTGCCTCCAGGATCGACATGAAACAACGTCTTGGGCGGCTCAGCAAAAAGATCATCAAGGATGTCAAGCTCGTCTTTTTGCATTTATCCCTCCCACAGGATCTCTGCTTGGCGTCCGTTCACCAATATGTCGTGCAAAGGTGTGCCCGCGCTTATCAGGGTTCTTGGCTCTCCCCCCCTGGCCCGGCCTAATGCTCTCGTTCTGAGTTCCTTCATCCATCAATCCGCCATCCAGAATCCGCTCGACCGCCTTCTGATCAACATCCGTAAGAAGTCTCTCGCCTACCACCGCTTGCCTGGCAAGATTGGCGGCGGTCACATTGGGTTGGCAGAAGGTAAGGAGCAATTCCTCGGTCATTTTCTCCCCTGTCCGGTGGCAATGACTGGCCGCCATCGTCAGCGTCTTTTTCAGAGTGCCAACGCAGCCTACTGAGTTGACATAGAGCGCTTCCGCCGTCGCTTCGCTGAGCTTGTCCAGCCGCCGTGGACCCGGAATATGCCCCAGCAGTTCGTCAAGTACGGAGTTAAAGTCCGACTGCTCTTCCTCGTCCCGACGGTCATACCGACGGAAATGCACAATATTGCGTCGCTGGAGCCAATCACCAGCTGTACAGGTGGTTTGCAGGAGCTGGTAATTCGCGATGAGCACAATACGCGCCTCAGTCCGGGCAGCCAGGTCGTAGAGCATCTGCTGGCTCCGGATACAGCCCGCCTTATCGTTCACGGGAAATAACCTTTCCGCCTGATTGATTAGGACCATCTTCGTATTCCGCCGGCACAGCATGCTGAGAACCGCGGACATCAGCGCATCCAGATCTTGCAGACCGTAAGCCGAATACGGCGTGTATTGGGAGAGCTGAAATTCCGACGGGATCACAAAGAGCTTTTGATCGATCAGAATATCGCCGCCCTTGTGAAGCAATTCCTTGAGCAAGCGTTTCCAGTAGTTAGCGTCAACCCGCCCGGCAGAGCTCGGCGCATGAACCGCAACACTGCCGACCATCGACTCATCGTCACCCATTCCTTGCAGCCCAGGCCACTCCTTCCGGTAGTGGTTATAGAGCCTCCCTGCAAGTGTGGTTGTTCCGACCTCCGCGGGGCCAACGACCGCAACAATTTCATGATCTGCACCATACTCAATGTTGTCTTGAGCTAAATTAAAGGCAGCCGCGAGGTGCGGGTGTGCGATTACTTTTTTGCGAAAGTAAGCAAGGCGATCTTCGTCGGTACCATCCAAGATGGAGCCGGGGAATAGTGGGGCAATGGCTCTTTTCATTCAAAGTCCCCAAACACCTTGCGCTCGGTATTCCTGAAAACCTCGCGCGCCTTCTGTTTAACGGTGTCTTTCTCCCTCGCATCAGGCTTCAGTGCGATCACGTTGGAGCCAGTCTCAGCATCGACCGGCAACCCGAGGAGCGCGGGCGTATCCAACAAGCCGCTGTAGGCATATGTAGATTTTTGCTCCCGATCACGCGCCGCCTGCACCTCAATGGCCAGCGAACCCTCACGCTCTCGAATGCCGTTCATAAAGCTGCCCAGCAATTGCGCCTTCTCTTTTTTCTGGATTCCGGTCCGGCTGTTGAGTTCGTTAAGTTCCAGCGAGATCGCCTCGATTTCCTTCTCGGACCGGCCCGCGAGCAAATCCGCATAGGGACTGAACCCTTCCACCCAACCATCGGGAGTCAGTACGTAAGCCCTGGATGCATCAAAGGGGTCGTATTTCACTTCTAGGTCGCACCGCGCATGGGTGACCAGGAACCCGGAGTGATACTCGATGCTGTTGGCCTTGAACGAGCCGTCATTCTGGATTTTTGCCGTCCCTTTTTGCGTGGTCGGCATCGTTGCAATCACAAAGTCGCGGCTATAGCTAATCAGGGTGTGACTGCGAGCACCAGATTGCAGCCGCCCAATTTCCATGGCCCTGTCCGGGGAGATGCCAAGGGCGGGATGTTCCGTCGCATGGTAGACCCTGGTTAGGAATCCTTCGAATGCCTCGCGAAATGCGCGTAAATTCCAAACCGCAAGGCTGACCGGGTTGTGCGATGCAGACATACTGCGTGGACTTTGCAAGGCCTGATTGTTTCCTCGCAGCGCATGAACAAAATCCGTGTTGTTCATGCCGAAAAACCGCTCGATGATGCTGCCATATCGAGGATGGCTTGCTGGTCGCATCCGTTTGTGGGACCCAAGGAATGCCACCAACATGTCAAAAAACTTGCTCTTGAAATCAGATCCCTGATCCGCAACGACGGTGCTGGGAAATCTCCCATGGCGACGTACGCAATCTCGGATGACCAGCATGCAAGATCGATAACTTGGTGGATCAAACAAAATTACCCACGCCAAAATCGTCCGGGTAAATGCGTCAATCAATACGGTGAGCCAAGCTTTTTTCATGCTCCGCCCGGTGCTCTCATCGACAAATTGCAGATCCAACATCGTGTGATCGATGTGCGCAATGTCAAACGGCCTGCAACCGTGTTTGGGCGTTTGGCGCTCCAAGCTCAAGTAAGGCAACTCCAGGTTGTATCCGGCTTTCTCGCCTTCTCGTGCTTTCTTAAGCTCCTCCGGAGTCGTGACTCGACGAATTTCGGTTTCGAACGTGCGCCTGCTGGGAGGCAATCGCCCCTCTTTGCCACACTTATCGACAAGGGTAGACCACGACACAAAGTTCCCGCCACGGGTCGAGGAGGTCACCTCTGCATCTATGACCTCGTGCATCAATTCCAAAGTTCGCGTGTCCAGCCTCCTCATCCGGTTCCCCCGGCGGCTGACCTCAGGGATGAGCGCAACGAACTCGTTGCCGATTTCTCCCATCCTCTCTTGCACAATTGCTCGCCACTTTCGGACCCCCCTTTCGGACGCCACGTGCTGCTCTCCTGGCGGACAAAATTCCGGGTGCAGGCAGTAGTAGCGGTGGCTCGCGCATTTGAGGTCTTCATCGGTTGCCTGGCGCAACACTTCAGCGGCCTTTACCGACCGAGGATCTGCGTACTCCTGCGTCCCGCAAATGACACCCTCGCGCACCATGGCCGCAAACGGCTCGTATTCGATCCCAATCAAAGGGGCGTCGGCAGTTTTCAGGTAGACCTTGTCGTACCCGACATTGAGAATTTCACAAGCTTTGCCGTCCCAAAGCAATTGTGTGCCGGGCACCATTGCCACTTGCGGCAGGCCCTGTATCGGGGGGGCCAGCAAGCTAGGAAGCCAATATTCACTCGACTCCAGCAAAACCTGAGTTCTAAAGACTCGCACTCTGTGCGCTTCCTTCATCAGAAGGAACTGTGATAGATCTACGAAGAGCTGCTCATCGACGATCAGCTTGAAAAGCTGGTCGGCAACGATACCTGCGTCATTTTGAAGAAGGTCGCGAAGCCAGCACCAGCCACTGTTGCCGATGAACTCCCGAACTCCATTGAGCACCGCCGCACCGACGGGAGGACAGTCCGACCGGTAGTAGTCAGACAGGTCTGAAATATTCTGCGTGAGGATGGGATTAAAGTCGGACGAGGAGCTCACCGCAAAACCAAGGCCGTTGGCTTGTGCGTAAGCCTCAGCGGCCGGACAACTCCACCGGCCTTGCTCATCCAGGAAGTACTGGGGATCGTCCGCTTGAGACGCTGTTGCCAGCCAACTTTCTTCCTTGCATTCCACCCAGCCAATAAAGTCCCGGGACAGAACGAAGAAGTCCGGCGTGTAGCTCGTTGCCTTGGCTCGACCTTCCGCTGTGAAGTAGGTTTTCTTGATACGCGGTGGCTGGTCGTAGAACTCGTAGGTGTCCTGGTCATGATCCCAGCGATAGATGGCAGCCAGCTCGGTGCTGCGCGCCTCGGCTTTGACCACACAGCCCATTTTTCGGCTGGCGTAATGTGTGACGACGTTGTGTGTGCCACTACGTACATTTCGAGAAGGATTGCTCTCTCGAATATTCCTCACGATTGTTATTGCAACATCCGTGAGCTGGTGCCTTTGGCACAGTTCCATCAGCTCGTCTTCGGTCAGCATCGCTGACTCCTAGCAGTACCAGGCAGGTATGTGGCAAGTCACTCCAAAAGATTGGCAAAACCCCACCAACCCTCTTGATTTAGAAGGTGGTCGCCATATACTTTAGGTGTTGAGGCCAAAGCTATAGCAGCCGATGGGAAGAGCACGAGTCCGCCAAGACTCGTGCTCTTTTGCTTTTAGCCAGTAATTTTGATTGCTCGCACTTTCCAGTTCCTGGGGGGTTGATAAACACCGCGCTGTTTTGACGCGGAGGCCTTGCTTTTGCATGGACTCTTTCAAAATAAATTGAACTTTCTTTATGTCAAACAAATGAGATGGCATAGGAAAGAAATTACTACTTTTTTTCCTATTTGTCTTGGTTTTACACAATAGTTACGAGCGTGGTCGCCCCAAAACCCAGCTAGTTAATCGGCTCAGGGTGTCCTTCTGGAGTCATGCCGTTTTGCTGGCCAGCGGGAGGAGCCAGGTGCAGGAGTTGGAGGCACTCTTGCGTAAATCGCACAGGCTTGCCTTGACCAGTGGTCTCTGGTCCCGGTACATGCGCGGGGAAGTTGTCCCGCAAGGCGCGCTTACGGCATCACCCACCTCACTGGTTGCCCGCATCGCGAAGGTTTTCCCTGATACGAACGAGGTGTTCTACACCCCGTTATGGGATCTCTTAACCTGGAAACCGGAGCTTGATCTCAACGGCTTGAAATCGACTTACTTGGCACTGGACGAAAGCGTCCATGTGCATTTTGTCGCGAGAGTGGACAGCGCGGGGGAGCGAACCGCCGCGAAAAATGGCCAGTTTTGGCACCTCAAGAAAACTGCGGCGAACAGGAGAGCGGTCATTTCCGACTTCGGGAAGTGGGTCGGCCTAGTCGTGTACCTACTCGAGGCCCGGATGAGCTATGCAGCACAGAGCATGGATGCCTTTGTGGACTGCCAACTGTCGGCCTGCCAGTTCTTGGCGGATCTAAGCAAGGGACCTCAGCTTCAGGCCAAAAGATTGCATGGGGTCATGCTGCTTATGGAAGCCTTGTGCCTTGATGCACTTTTGATCAACGTGGTGAATCCTCAGCCTACCAATGAAAATCAGCGCAAGGAAAGGGATCGGTGCCGAGCCGCGATCAGGGATTGGAGGCAAAGGTGCGGCTTGCATGCCGCAAGTCTCTCGATGAGCTCTCGACTAGCATTCCTCCTGGCCGTGAGAGACGGCACCCTGATCGGTACCGCTAGCTAGCCCGCTGCGCCCGCGTAGAAAGAACTAATCAGACGAATAACGTCATCCGCTCGACCCGCCGCAACCGCTTGCTCTGCGGTTTTTTGACTGAAGGGCGGAAGCTGCTCTGTTCGGAACCAATCCAACGCTTTCGGGAGATCACCGCCTGATGCGTCATATGCTGCTCTGATGACGCGGAGGTTTTCCCTAAGGTGACTTTGAATACGGGCGGCACCTGGAGTCATGGTTAATGCGCTCACAGATACCCGTGCATTCCGAGCTAGCGACTCCGCATCCATGCCGAGAAGGCGAATGTAGCGGGTCGGCGAAAGCATAGGGGCGAATTCGGGCTCCATCAGGTCCAATGCGAACTTCGCCCAAGAGCTATTTAGTCCAGCTTCATCACCTAGTGGCGGCATTACGCACGCTCCTTTCTCAGAAAGTTCCGAGCTAAGCACCATGTTTCTACGCGCGGAAGCATAACTGTGCCGTTTGGAAACATAACCGTGCCGTTTGGAAGCATAACTGTGCCGAAATTTGATGGTTTGAGCGCCTGGAAACGCTCTATTTGGACCAACCGGCGCTGTAAATTGACCGAAGCATAACTGTGCCGGCCAAAAATGAAGCATAAGCGTGCCGTTCCGGCACGGTTATGCTTCGCGGGACAGCATGAATGCTGGGCTTCAGGGGTATGGTGGTGCGGCTGGCGGGGATCGAACCCACGACCCTTGGCTTCGGAGGCCAATACTCTATCCACTGAGCTACAGCCGCAACGCTGGAAAACGGTTTGCGCCGGAATTCGCGGCCGTAGGGCGCGAAATCAGGGCAGTTTGCGCGGCACGGGCAATTCATGCCGTGCAGCGCGTCCGATTCTACCAGCCAGGCACGGCGCTCCCCCCGGGCGCCACAAGGCCCCAGTTATAATGCGAGGTTGCTGAGCAAGCGCTGTACAGGCGCGCCACAACACGCGATAGCCCCCCGATTTTTAGTTTTTTGAGGACGCCATGAGCGCAAACGACCACACCACGGCCCACGAAGAAGCCCACACTGGCCCGATCAAGACGCCCCAGCAACTGCTGGCAGCGGTTTTTTTCTCTTTTGTCGTCCCGGTTTTCGCCATCATCGGCCTGGTTTATTTCGTCGTCTCGGCCAACAAGCCCGGCGCCGGCGCCACTGAAGACGCCAAGGCCGTCGCGCAGCGCATCCAGAAAATCGGCTCGGTTGAAATCCGTGATGCGAACCGCCCACTGAAGTCCGGCGAAGAAGTCTACAAAGGCCAATGCGCGAGCTGCCACGCTGCGGGCGCCGCCGGCTCACCGAAGTTCGGCGACGCGGGCGCCTGGGCCCCGCGCATCAAGACCGGCTTCGACAGCCTCTGGCATTCGGCCCTCAAGGGCAAAGGCAATATGCCTGCCCAATCCGGCGGCGATTTTGACGACACCGAAATCGGCAAGGCCGTGGTCTACATGACCGCAGCGGCCGGCGGCAAGTTTGCCGAACCCAAAGCGCCTGCCGCTGCCGCTTCGGCACCCGCCGACGCAACGGCCGCCGCAGCCCCACCAGCCGACGTCGTGGCCGCCCTCGCCGCCGCCAACAAGGGCGCCGCACCTGCTGCAGCGCCGGCCGCTGCCGGCGGCGCCGCCGTTCCTGCGCTGTACGGCCAGGTCTGCGCCACCTGCCACGCAACGGGCGTGGCCAACGCCCCCAAGCTGGGCGACAAAGCCGCCTGGGGCCCGCGCGTGGCTGCCGGTGTCGATGCACTGACCGCCAGCGCCATCAAGGGCAAGGGCGCAATGCCTCCCAAGGGTGGCTCTTCGGCCTCCGACAGCGAGATCAAGGCGGTTGTCCAGTACATGGTGGGCGCGGCCAAGTAAGCGCTTGCGCCTCACAAAAAAAGCCGGTCACTGACCGGCTTTTTTTATGCGTGTCCGCCAATGTCAGGCTGCAGCGCGTGGCTGCTTTTCCTGCAGCGCCTGCGGGCTGCGCACATAGCCAAAGCGTGTCGGCAGGTCGCGCACAGCATGTTCCTCGGGCACCCACAGCCCCTGCTCCACCGCGTCGGCGGCATGCGTCATGTCCTGGGTGTGGACCAAGCCAAAGCCGAGGTTGGTTTCCAGATAAAGCCGCCCGGCCTCATCGAGAACGCAGCGTTGCGCGCG
Organism: Polaromonas sp. P3_B1; assembly: GCF_056402935.1. NCBI lineage: Bacteria > Pseudomonadati > Pseudomonadota > Betaproteobacteria > Burkholderiales > Comamonadaceae > Polaromonas > Polaromonas sp. P3_B1. Next base: position 74,546 of record NZ_JBFUGK010000017.1, on the reverse strand, counting down.
CGCGGGCGTGCCGGTGTGCGAAGTGACGGCAAACGAAGGCGCCGGACCGATGCGCCAGACCAGCGGCGTGGCTTCAAGCTCCACATACACGCGCTGCGGGCCGTTCTGGAAAAACCAGCGGCCGGCGGCGTCGCTTTCGTAGTTGCGCTGGATGAAATCGATCAGCTTTTCATGCTTGAGCAGTGAGCCCTTGGCCGCTTTGTTGCGGGCCGGATCGGCACCGGCGACGCCGCCGAAGGGCCCGGCGGCTTGCGCCCTGTCGTCTCGCATATACCAGTTGCCGCGCGCGTCCAGCCCCAGCCAGCCGTAGCAGTCGGGAACGTTGGGCCACTTGGCGATCGCCTGCCGAACTATGTCGTCCATGGGCTTATTGTGCGCCGCGCCACTTCATAGCTGGCTCGCCAGAAAGCCTGTGACGCTGTAGGGCATGGCCCGCACGTGGCCCGGAAAAGGCGGTGAGGGAAAACCGACATGGCCGCCCTCAGCCGGTTGCCACAACGTGACATGCGGGCCCACCTCGCCGGCCTCAGGCAGGCTGGAGGCCGGCACAAAGGGATCGTTGAGCGCATTGAGGGCGAGCGCGGGCACGGCGATACGGTGCAGGTGTGGCTTGGCCGAGGCGCGCGACCAGTAATCGTCGGCATCCTTGAAACCGTGAAGGGGCGCCGTGAAAATATTGTCGAAGGCGTACAGGTCGCGCGCCGCCAGGAGTCGCTCGCGGTCGAACAGTCCGGGGTGCTGCTCGAGCTTGAGCAGAGCCTTGGGCACCATGGTCTTGAGGAACATGCGCGTATAGACCAGGCGGTTGAAACCACGGCCTATGGCCCAGCCGCTGGCGGCCAGGTCCAGCGGAGAGCACACGGAAGCAACACCGGCCACGACCTGCCGGGCCTCGGCGCCCATCTCGCCGGCCCAGCGCATCAAGGCATTGCCGCCCAAAGAGATGCCGACAGCCATCACCGGCCCGTCGTGCTGTGCAGCGAAGCGCCGCAGTATCCAGTCGATCTCGGCAAAGTCGCCCGAATGGTAGGCACGCGGCGCGAGGTTGATCTCGCCCGAGCAGCCGCGGAAATGCGGGATCGCGCAGGCCCAGCCGCGCTCACGGGCGGCATCGGCGAGGGCTTCGGCATAGTGGCTGGCCGAGGAGCCTTCAAGACCGTGGAAGACGACCAGCAGGGGCTTGGGCGCGGGGCTTGCGTCGTGCGTGACAAGCCAGTCGACGTCGACGAAATCCTCATCGGGTGTGACCCACCGCTCGCGGCGAAACACCGGCTGCGGACCCAGAAAGCGGCGCGATTGCAAGGCGGCCCAGATGGTCTGCAGGTTGCCGCCCGGGAGCCACCAGGGCGCGGCATAGTTCATGGCGGGTTCCACGCGTCGGCCGGCTCAGTGCAGGACAGTGGGCGTTTCCGACACTTCCTGCATTTCGCGCGGCGTGCCGGGACTGGCATGGTGGGCCACCATGCGCCAGCCCTGCGCGGTCTTGTGATACACGTTGGTGGCGATGACATAGGCGTGGCGCGGGCCTTCTTCCGTGAGCACCTCGATGCGCTCAAGCACGCTGTGCACGCTGGCGCTCATGGCCTCCACCTTGCGCACCTTGATGGGCTGCGCGCGTACGGTGCCGTTGGAGAACATCGCGTCGAAGGCCGCGCGAATGGCCGCCGGCCCCACGAGGCGGGCGCTCCCAGGGTGCACGCAAACGATGTCGTCTTCGTCGCCCCAGCAGGCCATGAGTTTTTCAATGTCGCCGCTTTGCAGCGCGTCATAGAAGGCCGCCTCGATGTCATCGGCATTGCCGCTGCTGGCGGGCGGGACTTTGGGTTTGGGCATGAGGGCAATCAAAAAAGTTCGGGCAAGGGAGATGGCGGCATCAATCCGGTCTGGCGTCAGGTGCTGAATTCTGCGCGGGATTGCGCGCCGCAGCAAGCCATGCCTGGACCACGCCGTGCATGCCGCTGGGCGGCCGTTCCGCACCCCGGGCGCTACCGCTCTGGTTGGCCTGCCACAGCAATTCCGGCGCGGCCACATGGGTGCCGGGCGGCAGCACCTGCAGGGCGGCATCAACAAACTCGGCGAGCTTGGCGGGCCGCACCGGCTGCTCGGCCTGGGGAATCATGAACTTGAGTGTGGACAGCATCCAGCCGGCTGTCTTTTCAAAAAAGTTTTTCCCGCTCGCATCCTGCGCCTTGCGGGCTGAACGCACCAGCAGCAGGCGTTCAAAGCCCAGGGCCGCGACGGCCTGCTCGTCGAGGTTGGCCAGGCCGCGCTTGAGCGCGTCGGGCAGGCGCCCGGTGACGTGCGGCACCACCACGACCAGAGTCTGCACGCCGCAGCGCTTGAACCACTGCGCCAGCGCGGGCAGCTCAGAAGGCGCCGGCGTCCAGAGCGTGCGCTCACGTCCGTAGTACATCCGCGGCGGCTCGAACATCACCAGCCCGGTGTGCGCCGGCAGCGGCCGGGCGGCCCATTGCGCTATGGGCAGGGGCACGCCCGCCAGCGCGATGCCGACCCCGGACAGCCCGGTTGCCATGGCCTCGGTGGCCAGCACCTCGGTGTGCGCATAGCGGCCGCTGCCAACCAGGCGGCGCAGCACCTCATTGCCCAACACGCCGGTGGCGCCGGCCACCAGCAGGCGCGGCTTGGCCTGGGATGGCGGCGGCGAACGCAAGACCGACTGCAGGGCCTGCAGCGGACTGCCGGAAGAGGACACTTGGGAGGGCAAGGACATTCGACTATGTTAGTGTTGCGGCTTGCATTTTCGGAGGCATTGCCATGACGATATCGCGCTTTTTGACTTTCACCCTCGCGGCCCTGCTGAGCCTGCTGCTCTCGGGCTGCGGCTACAACGACTTCCAGCGGCTGGATGAGCAGACCAAGTCGGCCTGGTCCGAGGTGCTGAACCAGTACCAGCGCCGCGCCGACCTGGTGCCCAATATCGTGGCCACGGTCAAGGGCGAAGCCGCTTTCGAGCAGGATACGCTGACCAAGGTGGTGGAGGCGCGCGCCAAGGCCACCTCCATCCAGGTGACGCCGGAAACCCTGAACAACCCGGCCGCCTTCAGCAAATTCCAGGCCGCGCAAGGCGAGCTGGGCAGCGCACTGAGCCGCCTCATGGTGGTCAGCGAGCGCTACCCCGACCTCAAGGCCAACCAGGGCTTTCGCGACCTGCGCGTGCAGCTCGAAGGCACGGAAAACCGCATCACCGTGGCGCGCAACCGCTACATCCAGACCGTGCAGGAGTACAACGTGCTCACGCGCAGCTTCCCCAGCAACCTGACAGCCATGGTTTTCAGCTACCAGGTCAAGCCCAACTTCACGGTGCAGAACGAGGCGCAGATCTCCACGCCGCCGGTGGTGGATTTCAACAAAAAATAAAGCGCGGCGGACCTCATCGACCTTACCGTGCAGCGTCCGATGTTTCCCCTACCACCCATTCGCAACGGCGTCCGGCTGGTGCTGGGCCTGGTATCAGGCCTGCTGCTGGCCGCCTGGCTGCCGCTGGCGGCATGGGCGCAGGACGGTGTGCAGCCGGTGCCGGCGCTGACGGCGCACGTCATGGACAGCACCGGCACGCTGAATGCCGCGCAGCGCGATGCGCTGGAAGCCAAGCTTGCGGCCTTTGAAAAAAGCCGCGGTGCGCAAGTGGTGATGCTCCTGGTGCCGACGACGCAGCCGGAAGACATCGCCGCCTACGCCCAGCGCGTGGGCGACAGCTGGAAGATTGGCCGCAAGGGCATAGGCGACGGCCTTTTGCTGGTGGTGGCCAAGAACGACCGCAAGGTGCGCATAGAAACCACCAAGGCGCTGGAAGGCGCCATCCCCGACCTGGCGGCGCGCCAGGTCATAGACACGGCCATCACGCCGCACTTCAAACAGGGCGATTTCGCCGGCGGGCTCGATGCCGCGGCCGACCAGCTCATTGCATTGATCAGCGGCGAGAACCTGCCCGCACCCAAACGCAGCGGCAGCAGTGGCGGCAACAACGATGGTTTTGAATGGACGGACCTTGCCGTCTTCCTGTTCTTTGCCGTGCCGATTGGCGGGCGGATCGCGGCCGCCATCCTGGGCCGCAAGTTCGGCTCGCTGGCAACCGGCGGTGTGGTGGGCGTGCTGGCCTGGATTTTCACCAGCAGCCTGATCGTGGCCGGACTCGCCGTCCTGGTGGGCACGGTGTTCGCGCTGGTCGCCAGCCTGGGCTCGCTGGGCAGCGGGCGCCGATCTTCAGGCGGCTGGACCAGCGGGGGCTTCAGCAGCGGCGGTGGCGGCTGGAGCAGCGGTAGCAGCAGCAGCGACGGCGGCGGCTTCAGCAGCGGCGGTGGTGGCGATTTTGGCGGCGGCGGCGCCTCAGGAGACTGGTAGGCATATGCTCGACAAGCTCACAACCATCCTCAAGCACCTCTGGCTGGACGCCTCTGACGCGAGGCGGGCGATTCCACCCGACATGCTGCAACGGCTCGCGCGACGCGTGACGGCCAGCGAGCAGCGTCACAGCGGCGAGATTCGCATCTGCGTGGAGGCTTCACTGCCTTTGAGTTATTTGCGGCGACTCGGCAAGCACAATTCCATCGCCGCGCTCACGCGCCAGCGTGCGGTGACGCTGTTCGGCAAGCTGCGGGTCTGGGACACGGAGCACAACAACGGCGTGCTGCTTTATGTGCTGCTGGCCGAGCGCGCCATCGAGATCGTTGCCGACCGCGGCGTGGCACGGCACGTGGGCCCGGAACAATGGCAGGCCATGGTGGGGCGCATGGCGGCCGCGTTTCGCGAACAGCGTTATGAAGACGGGCTGACGCAGGCGCTGGAAGAAACGTCGGCGGTGCTGGTGCAGCACTTCGCGGCGCATGGCTCAGAGGATGGCGCGCCAGCCAGGGCGAATGAGCTACCCGACGCGCCGCTGCTGCAGTAAGAAGTCGAAAAGATCAGGACGACAGCAAGACGCCCAGGACAAACAACCCCGTCAGCACCACCAGGATGCGGCGTATCCATGTTCTGAGCGAACGTCGTCCCCGGCGCTGCGGCGAAAGCTCTTCGTCCCACGTCAGACTGTCCAGTGTGCTGTTCATAATCCCACCTCGTCGCTTCGGTTGAATCGCTGGATCCACGATACGGCAGAGGCGCCCCCGCTGGCTACGATTTARGGTTTCCAGTTGTTAAGCTGAGGCGCCGGCGCAACAGCATGAGTGAGAAAGGATTAGTGCTCGTGCGTCGCCCATGAAAAAAGCCCCTGGCTTTCGGCAGGGGCTTGCTGCGATCCGGCGATAAAGCCGGAAGGCTTGTTTTTATTTCTTCTGGCGATATTTGCGCAAGGCGGCGATCTGCGCGGCCATGACGGCGAGTTCAGACTGGGCCATGGCGATGTCGATGTCGCTCTTGGCGTTCTTCAACGCTTCCTCGGCGGCGGCCTTGGCTTCGCTGGCCTTGGTCTCGTCCAGGTCCTTGCCGCGGATGGCGGTGTCGCTCAACACCGTCACGCAGTTGGGCTGCACTTCGAGCAGGCCGCCGGCCACGAAGACGAACTCTTCCGTGCCGTCGGCTTTTTCAATGCGCACGGCACCCGGCTTGATGCGGGTGATCAGCGGCGTGTGGCGCGGGTAAATGCCCAGCTCGCCAGCCTCGCCGGGCAATGCCACGAACTTGGCTTCGCCCGAGAAGATGGACTCTTCTGCGGATACGACGTCGACGTGAATGGTGCTCATACGTACTCCAATTAAAAAGGGGGATGGAAAGTGGTCAGTTGAGATGAGCCGCTAGGCGGCGCGCGGAAATGTGCAAATGCACATTGAGCACGCCAACGACGCGGATCGCTCAAATGGCCGCTTTACGCCACCTTTTTCGCTTTTTCGAAGGCTTCGTCGATCGTGCCGACCATGTAGAAAGCCTGTTCCGGCAGGTGATCGCACTCGCCGGACACAATCATCTTGAAGCCGCGAATCGTTTCAGCCAGGCTGACGTACTTGCCGGGGGAGCCGGTAAACACTTCAGCAACGTGGAAAGGCTGCGACAGGAAACGCTGGATCTTGCGGGCACGGGCCACGGCCAGCTTGTCTTCAGGAGCCAGTTCGTCCATACCCAGAATCGCGATGATGTCGCGCAGTTCCTTGTAGCGCTGCAGCGTGCCCTGCACGGCGCGGGCCGTGTTGTAGTGGTCTTCGCCGACGACGTTCGGGTCCAGCTGGCGGCTGGTGGAGTCCAGCGGGTCGACCGCGGGGTAGATACCCAGCGAAGCGATGTCACGCGAGAGCACCACGGTGGAGTCCAGGTGGGCGAAGGTGGTGGCGGGCGACGGGTCGGTCAAGTCATCGGCAGGGACGTAAACGGCCTGGATGGAAGTGATGGAGCCGACCTTGGTGGAGGTAATACGCTCTTGCAGGCGGCCCATTTCTTCGGCCAGCGTAGGCTGGTAGCCCACGGCGGAAGGCATACGGCCCAGCAGTGCGGACACTTCGGTACCGGCCAGCGTGTAGCGGTAGATGTTGTCCACGAAGAACAGCACGTCACGGCCTTCGTCACGGAAGGACTCGGCGATGGTCAGGCCGGTCAGCGCAACGCGCAGGCGGTTTCCTGGGGGCTCATTCATCTGGCCGTAGACCATGGCCACTTTGGATTCGCCGAGGTTCTCGAGGTTCACGACGCCGGAGTCGGCCATCTCGTGGTAGAAGTCATTGCCTTCGCGGGTACGTTCACCCACACCGGCGAACACGGACAGGCCCGAGTGCGCCTTGGCGATGTTGTTGATCAGTTCCATCATGTTCACGGTCTTGCCGACGCCGGCGCCGCCGAACAGGCCCACCTTGCCGCCCTTGGCGAAGGGGCAAACCAGGTCGATCACCTTGATGCCGGTTTCCAGCAGTTCCTGCGAAGGAGACAGTTCGTCGTACGCGGGGGCCTTGCGGTGGATAGGGGCGGTCAGGGTCTGGTCGACCGGGCCGCGCTCGTCGATGGGCGAACCCAGCACGTCCATGATGCGGCCCAGCGTGGCCTTGCCCACGGGAACCGTGATGTTGGCGTTGGTGTTGTACACCACGTTACCGCGGCGCAGGCCGTCGGACGAACCCAGTGCGATGGTACGCACGATGCCGTCACCCAGCTGCTGCTGGACTTCCAGCGTCAGGGAAGAGCCTTCCATCTTGAGCGCGTCGTAAATCTTCGGCATCTGGTTGCGCGCGAATTCCACGTCAACCACCGCACCGATACACTGAACAATCTTGCCTTGAGCTTGAGCCATGATTGGATCCTCTTTCGTTTCTTTAAATCTCTAAATCGGGTGTGGCGGCTTAGACCGCTGCAGCACCGGCAACGATTTCCGAAAGTTCTTTCGTGATCGCCGCTTGACGCGTTTTGTTGTAAACCAGCTTGAGTTCGCCGATCACGCTGCCGGCGTTGTCGGTTGCGGCCTTCATGGCCACCATGCGGGCGGATTGCTCGGACGCCATGTTCTCGGCAACCGCCTGGTACACCAGCGCTTCCACATAGCGCACCAGCAGGTCGTCGATGACGGTCTGCGCGTCGGGCTCGTAGATGTAGTCCCAGCCGTGCTGGTCCTTGTCGGCCTGCAGGTGCGCGGCCGTCAAAGGCAGCAGCTGCTCGACCACCGGTTCCTGGCGCATGGTGTTGATGAACTTGGTGTACGACAGGTACACCGCGTTGATCTTGCCTTCGGCGTATGCGTCGAGCAGCACCTTGACGGGGCCGATCAGCTTTTCCAGGTGCGGCTTGTCGCCGAGCTGGGTCGCGTGCGACACCACCTTGGCACCGACGCGGTTGAGAAAACCGAGACCCTTGTTGCCGATGGCGACTGCCCTGGCATCATGGCCGGCGGCCTGCACTTCCTTGAGCTTGGCCGTCACGGCGCGCAGCACGTTGGTGTTCATGCCGCCGCACAGGCCCTTGTCGGTCGTCACCACGATGAACCCGGTGGCCTTGGCGTCGTTGGACTCCATGAACGCGTGGGTGTACTCGGGGTTGGCCTGGCTCAGATTGGCCGTGATGTTGCGGATCTTGTCGCTGTAAGGACGGGCAGCGCGCATCCGCTCCTGCGCCTTGCGCATCTTGGAGGCGGCCACCATCTCCATGGCCTTGGTGATCTTCTTGGTGTTTTCCACCGATTTGATCTTGCCGCGTATTTCCTTGCCTGCTGCCATATGGATTCCTAAGGGGTTCCTGAGGGTTGCTTAATTACCTGCTTGACGATGAAGTCAGGCGAGATCAGGCAAACGACTTCTTGAACTCGGTCACGGCCGCGTTCAGTTCAGCCTCAGCGTCCTTGTCCATGGCCTTGTTGGCTTCGAGCTTGGCCATCAGGGCCGCGTTCTTGTCCTTCAGGAAGGCATGCAGGCCGTGCTCGAAAGCCAGAACCTTCTTGACTTCGATGTCGTCCATGAAACCCTTGTTCACGGCGAACAGCGTGGCGGCCATGTTGGAGATCGACAAAGGCGAGTACTGGGCCTGCTTGAGCAGTTCGGTCACGCGGGCGCCGCGGTCCAGCTGCTTGCGGGTGGCTTCGTCCAGGTCGGAAGCGAACTGCGCGAAGGCAGCCAGTTCACGGTACTGGGCCAGGTCGGTACGGATACCGCCGGACAGGTTCTTGATCAGCTTGGTCTGGGCGGCGCCACCGACGCGGGACACCGAGATACCGGCGTTGATGGCGGGACGGATACCGGCGTTGAACAGGCTGGTTTCCAGGAAGATCTGGCCGTCGGTGATCGAGATCACGTTGGTCGGCACGAAAGCGGACACGTCGCCAGCCTGCGTTTCGATGATGGGCAGCGCGGTCAGCGAACCGGTCTTGCCTTTGACCGCACCCTTGGTGAAGTCTTCCACATACTTCTCGTTCACGCGGGCTGCGCGCTCGAGCAGGCGGCTGTGCAGGTAGAACACGTCGCCGGGGTAGGCTTCGCGGCCTGGCGGACGGCGCAGCAGCAGCGAAACCTGGCGGTAGGCCACGGCCTGCTTGGACAGGTCGTCATACACGATCAGCGCGTCTTCGCCGCGGTCGCGGAAGTACTCGCCCATGGTGCAGCCGGAGTAGGCGCTGACATATTGCATGGCGGCGGACTCGGAAGCCGCGGCAGCCACGACGATGGTGTATTCCATTGCGCCGGCTTGTTCCAGTGCGCGCACCACGTTCTTGATCGAGGAAGCCTTCTGGCCGATCGCGACGTAGACGCAGGAAACGCCCTTGCCCTTCTGGTTGATGATGGCGTCGATGGCCACGGCCGTCTTGCCGGTCTGGCGGTCGCCKATGATCAGTTCGCGCTGGCCGCGACCGACGGGCACCATGGAGTCGATGGACTTCAGGCCGGTCTGCAGGGGCTGGTCGACGGATTTACGGGCGATCACGCCGGGCGCGACCTTTTCGATCACGTCGGTCATCTTGGCGTTGATCGGGCCCTTGCCGTCGATGGGCTGGCCCAGGGCGTTCACCACGCGGCCGAGCAGCTCGGGGCCGACGGGCACTTCCAGAATGCGGCCCGTGCACTTGACGGTGTCGCCTTCCGCGATGTGTTCGTATTCGCCCAAAATCACGGAACCGACCGAGTCGCGCTCGAGGTTCAGCGCCAGGCCGTAGGTGGGGGTGCCGTCGGCGGTTGCGGGGAATTCCAGCATTTCGCCCTGCATCACGTCGGACAGGCCGTGGATGCGGACGATACCGTCGGTGACGGACACCACGGTGCCCTGGTTGCGGATGTCGCTGCTGCCGGTCAAGCCTTCGATGCGGCTCTTGATCAGTTCAGAAATTTCTGCGGGATTGAGTTGCATGACTCTTTCCTTCTTTCAGTATGTTGTTGGCTAAAAACCTGCGGACTGCGCCTGGGCACCGGGCTCAGGAAACCAGCGCCACTTTCATTTGCTCTAAACGGGCTTTGACCGAGGTGTCCAGCACCTCGTCACCCACCACGACTCGCACGCCGCCTATCAGGGCCGGCTCCAGCTCAACCTGGAGATTGAGCTTCTTGCCGAAGCGTTTTTCCAGCGTTGCGGACAGGCCGGCCAGCGCCGCGCCGTCGAGCGCGAAAGCGCTGTAGACGGTCGCGTCGGAAGAACCGCTCTGCGCGTTTTTCAGGGCACGGAACTGCGCGGCGATTTCCGGCAGGACGCTGAGGCGGCCGTTCTCGATCACCGTGCGCAGGAAGTTTTTCGCGGCGTCCGGCAGCTTGGTCTTGGCAACGCCCGAAATCACGTCGAACGCCTGCGCCGAAGTGACGCCGGGGTTGCCGGCGTACTGCTGCAGCTGCGCATTCGCAGCGATGGCGGCCAGCTCTTCGAGCCAGACGGCGGTGCCGCCCAGGTCAGAGCCGGAGGCCTTGAACAGCGCTTCAGCGTAGGGACGGGCAATGGTGGCTAGTTCGGCCATGTTGGTGCTCGCTTAGAGTTCGGTCTTCAGGCGGCCCAGCAAGTCAGCATGCACACCGGCATTGACTTCCTTGCGCAGAATCTGCTCGGCGCCCTTGACGGCCAGCGCGGCTACCTGCTCGCGCAGCGCTTCGCGGGCCTTGACGGCCTGCTGCTCGGCTTCGGCCTTGGCGGCGGCAATGATCTTGCTGCCTTCTTCGGTGGCCTTGGCCTTGGCTTCTTCGATCAGGGCCTGGCCACGGCGCTCGGCTTCAGCCAGGCGCACGGCCGCTTCATTGCGAGACTTGGCCAGCTCTTCTTCCACGCGCTTGTTGGCGACGGAGAGTTCGGATTTGGCTTTGTCGGCAGCAGCAAGGCCGTCAGCGATTTTTTGCGCGCGCGCATCCAGGGCCGCCGCGATGGGTGGCCACACAAACTTCATCGTGAACCCGACCAAAATCAGGAAAACGATCAGCTGGACAATAAGGGTACCGGTAATGCTCACTGCTCATCCTTTCCCTTGGGGCCCAACCAGAGGCCGACCCGAAGGAATGACATTCTTGGGACTTTGATCAATGCTTACTTGGGCAGGTTGGCGATTTGCGCCAGGAAGGGGTTGGCAGTGGCGAACCACAGTGCAATACCCGTACCGATAATGAAAGCCGCGTCGATCAGACCGGCCAGCAGGAACATCTTGGTCTGCAGTTCGCCCATCAGTTCAGGCTGGCGTGCAGCTGCTTCGAGGTATTTGCTGCCCATGATGCCGATACCGATACAGGCGCCAACTGCGCCCAGGCCGATGATGAGGCCAGCGGCCAGAGCGACAAAACTAATAACTTCCATGATGACTCCTTAGGACTTTGGTTACGAGAGAAAAAGAAAAACTGAAAACGAAAACGGGAACAACTGATCAGTGGTGATCGTGCGCCTGGCCGATGTACACCAGCGTCAGCATCATGAACACGAAAGCTTGCAGCGTGATGATCAGGATGTGGAAAATCGCCCAGGCCGAGCCCGCGATGATGTGGCCGATGGCCAGGCCGATGCCGGTCGCCGACAGCGACCAGGCGCCGCCCATCAGGGCGATCAGCAGGAAAATCAGTTCGCCGGCATACATGTTGCCGAACAGTCGCATGCCGTGGGAGACCGTCTTGGCGACAAACTCGATGACCTGCATCAGGAAGTTGAAGGGGTACAGCGCCCAGTGGTTGCCGAAAGGCGCGGTGAAAAGCTCGTGGATCCAGCCGCCCACACCCTTGATCTTGACGTTGTAGACCAGGCAGGTGATCAGCACGCCCATGGACAGGCCCATGGTGATGGAAAGGTCGGCGGTGGGCACCGAGCGCATGTAGGCGTGGTGCGCATCATGGCCGGCAGCGCCGTAAACCCAGGCCCACAGCACCGGCAGCAGGTCGACCGGCAGCAAGTCCATGGCGTTCAGCAGGAAAATCCAGACAAACACGGTGAGAGCCAGCGGAGCGACCAGCTTGCGGCTTTGGGCGTTGTGCACAATGCCCTTGGCTTGCGCGTCGACCATTTCAACCAGGATTTCAACCGCGGCCTGGAAACGGCCGGGAACGCCGGAAGTGGCTTTGCGGGCGGCTTTCCAGAGCAGGAAGCAGCCGATCACACCCAGCAAAATGGTGAAAATGGTGGAGTCAATATTGATGACGCTCAGATCGAACGGGCCAACAAGTTCCTTGTTGCGCCAGTGCGTCAGGTGGTGAACGATGTATTCACCGGCGGTTGGACCGCCATGTCCAGCAGCATTCTCAGCAGCCATTTATTGCACGCCTCAAAGTTTGTTTTTCCTGACCGCGAACAACAGCGCGAGCCAGGACGTTTTCATTGTCACCACCAGGCCGACCAGCATGGCCGGCCAACTCAGCATCGAAACCAGCCTTGGCGCGGCAAACAACATTGCCACCGTCAAGGCGATCTTGACCATTTCCCACAAAAAGAACCCAGCCACCGCAGTGCCTGGGTTCATGGACCACACTTTGCCGGTCAAGCCGCGCGCAAACAGCGCGGCCGGAATCACCACCGCCAGCGCTCCGTAGAGCGCCGACCAGCCGGCGGACCGCTGGCCCGTCAAAGCCCAGGCGGCACACGCCACCAGAACCCCAACCACCAGTTGTCCCGCCAATACCGACCAGGGGGAGATCGACGGACTCGTTGCACGAAGCTTTTGGGCTTCTTCACGCGTCAGGGGCTTGAAACCCTCGTCGTCCGCCTCAAGCTCATATGTAACTGCCCGGGGGACCGGGTCCGTCGCCGAATTCACCGAATTTGTCATTCTGAAACCTACAAATTACGGGAAAGTTACAGGGGCCGCTATTAGCAAAGCCCTTGATTATACGTAGAAACCCCCGGACCCCATAAAAAACCCCGCTTGCGGGTGAATTAGGGGCCTCTCACGCCTGCGCCGGAGCGGGCACCAGGGGTGGTTCACAATGGGCCGGCCCACAACGCCGCACTGAAAGATCCCCCATGCACGCCCTGATGAAATTCCTGCACCTCGCCGCCGCCATTGCCTGGCTGGGCGGGATTTCCTTCATGCTGTTCGCGCTGCGCCCTGCCGCTACCGAATTACTCCCCCCGCCGCAGCGCCTGCCGCTGATCATGCAGGTCCTGCGGCGCTTCTTCGTCGCGGTGTGGCTCAGCATCGCGGTCCTGCTGCTGACGGGCCTGGCCATGCTGCTGGCGGTCGGCATGAAGAGCGCCCCCACCGGCTGGCACCTGATGTTCGGCCTGGGCCTGTTGATGTTCGCGCTCTTCGGCCACCTGTATTTCGGCCCCTATCGCCGCCTCAAGCAGGCCGTGGCCGCATCCGACTGGCCCGAAGGCGGGCGCCGCACCGGGCAGATCGCCACCCTGGCCATGGCCAACCTCGCACTGGGCGCGCTGGCGATTGCCGCCGTCATCTTTCTCGCGTGAAAAAGGCACGGCCCAAACTCCGAAAAAAACCCGGCTGGCTGGAGCGCCTGAAGGCGTCGGTGCCGACCCGCGAGGCGCTGGCCGCCCACCCCTGGCTCAGGCCTGTGGCGCACCGCCTGCTGGACCCGCAGCTGTGGCGGCTGCAGCATGAAGCCGTGGCGCGCGGCGCGGCCATCGGCATCTTCTGGGCCTTTGCGCTGCCCTTCGCGCAAATCGTCGCGGCCGCCGCCCACAGCGTCTGGTGGCGCGCCAATATTCCGGTCGCCGTCGGCATCACCTTCATCACCAACCCCTTCACCGTGGGCTTCTGGCTCTGGCTGGCCTACCAGGCCGGCAGCCTGCTGCTCGATGCGCCGCCGCCGGTGCCCATGTCCGAGGGCGCGGGTGTCGTCGGCTGGCTGGCTTCGTTTGGCGGGCCTGCCATACTGGGCATGGGCTCGTTCGCGGTGCTGGGTTCCGTCACCGGTTACCTGCTGGTCAAGCTGGCCTGGCGTTTGCGCATCTGGTTCAAGCGCCGCCGCCGTTAAACGCCGGACCCTGGACAATCGGGCATTTATTCTTCTTTATTTCCCTCTCTTCAGCTCACCATGACCACGCCTTCCAGCCTTCCCGACACGCCCTGCTACCTCAACGGCGAATACACCCCCCTCAAGGACGCGAAGATCAGCGTGATGGACCGCGGCTTCATCTTCGGCGACGGCGTGTACGAAGTGGTGCCGGCCTATGGCGGCCGGCTGTTTCGTTTTGAGCAGCACATGGCGCGCCTGGAACGCAGCCTGGCCGAGTTGCGCATTCCCAATCCGATGACCCGCGATGAATGGCAGGCCGTCGCCTTGAAGCTGATCGCTGCCCACGCGCTCTCCACCGGCACACCGGCCGAAAGCGGCAGCCAGCTGGTCTATATCCAGCTCAGCCGCGGCGTCGCCATGCGCGACCATCCCATGCTGCCCGGCCTCACGCCCACCGTGTTCGCGATGGCCAACACCATGAAGCTGCCGAGCCCGCAGCAACGCGAAGCCGGCGTGGCCTGCGTGACCGCCGACGACTTCCGCTGGGAAAAGGCCCACATCAAAAGCACCAGCCTGCTGGGCGCGGTGTTCGCACGCCAGATCAGCGTCGATGCCGGCGCGGTGGAAACGGTGATGTTTCGCGGCGGCTACCTCAGCGAAGCCGCTTCGAGCAATGTCTGGATCGCCAAGGACGGCAAGGTCCTGGGCCCGCCCAAGGACAACCTGGTGCTCGAAGGCATACGCTTCGGCCTGATCGAAGAAATCTGCCGCGCTGCCGGCATCCCTTTTGAGCTGCGCCGCATCAGCCGCGCCGAAGTGCTGGCCGCCGACGAAATCATGCTGTCATCGGCCACCAAGGAAGTGCTGCCCGTGACCCTGCTGGACGGCCAGCCCGTGGGCAACGGCCTGGAAAAGGGCAAGCCAGGCCCCATCTATGCCAAGCTGTACGCGCAATACCAGCGTGCCAAACAGGCCTGAAAGGACCTTTGCCATGACCACCTCTCCCGATACCCCGAACAACCCGAACATCATCGGCGTCCCCGGCTCCGGGCCCGCACGCCAGGAGTCGCTGATCGAATACCCCTCGCAGTTCCCCATCAAGGTCATGGGCCACAAGGTCGATGGGCTGGTCGCCGCCATCACCTCGGTGGCGCACCAGTTCGACCCGAACTTCGACGCCTCCACCATAGAGCTGCGTGAAAGCAAGGGCGGCAAATACCTGGGCGTCACCGTCACCGTCACCGCCACCAGCCGCGAACAGCTCGACGAGCTCTATCGCACGCTGTCCACGCACCCCATGGTCAAGGTGGTTCTCTAACCAAGCTCGATCGAAGCCGCAAATGCAGGCTGAAACACGCCACCTGGGCCGGGTCGACTACCTGCCCACCTACGAAGCCATGCAAGCCTTCACGGCCGCCCGCCACCCGGGCGCCGCCGAGGGCGAGCCCGATCAGCTGTGGATTTGCGAACACCCGCCGGTCTATACCCAGGGCCTGGCGGGCAAGCCGGACCATGTCCTGAATCCCGGCGCCATCCCGGTGGTGCAGACCAACCGCGGCGGCCAGGTGACTTACCACGGACCCGGCCAGGTCGTGGCCTACCCGCTGATAGACCTCAAGCGCGCCGGCTACTACGTCAAGGAATACGTCTACCGCATCGAGGAATCCGTCATCAAGACCCTGGCGCACTTCGGCGTCACCGGCCACCGCGTGGCCGGCTCGCCCGGTATTTATGTGCGCCTGGACGACCCCGCATCACATGCCGCGCTTACCGGCCCACTGCACCCGGCCGATCCCTTCCGGGGCCTGGGCAAAATCGCCGCCCTGGGCATCAAGGTCAGCCGCAATTGCACTTACCACGGCGTAGCGCTCAATGTGGCCATGGACCTGGAACCCTTCTCGCGCATCAACCCTTGCGGCTATGTGGGGCTGGAAACCACGGACCTCCGTACAATTGGCGTATCCGTCACGTGGCAGGAGGCTGCGGACGTGCTGGGGCAGAAACTCGCGACGTATCTGGCACCCTGATCTTTTTTTCCGTTCGGGCTGAGCCTGTCCAAGCCCCCGGCCGCAACCGGTAATGAGCGGATTTCGAACGGCATTGACCATGAGCACACCAGAGATCGTCAACGCGGCGACAACGCCCTCTTCCAACCCCGTGGTCCGCGACGTCCAGGCCCTGGAAGGTTACAACCCGCTGGCCAAACAAAAGGCCGCGGCCAAGCTCTCGCGCATCCCCGTCAAGGTGGTGCAGGGCGAAATGCTCAAGAAGCCCGACTGGATCCGCGTCAAGGCCGGCAGCCCGACCACGCGCTTTTACGAGATCAAGCAGATCCTGCGCGAGAACAAGCTCAACACCGTCTGCGAAGAAGCCAGCTGCCCCAACATCGGCGAATGCTTCGGCAAGGGCACGGCCACCTTCATGATCATGGGCGACAAGTGCACGCGCCGCTGCCCGTTCTGCGACGTCGGCCACGGCCGGCCCGACCCGCTGGACGTCAACGAACCGATGAACCTGGCGAAAACCATCGCGGCGCTCAAGCTCAAGTACGTGGTGATCACCAGCGTGGACCGCGACGACCTGCGCGACGGCGGCAGCGGCCATTTTGTCGAGTGCATCCAGAAGATCCGCGAGCTCTCGCCCGCCACCACGATTGAAATCCTGGTGCCCGACTTCCGCGGCCGCGACGACCGCGCGCTTGAAATCCTCAAAGCCGCGCCGCCCGACGTGATGAACCACAACCTCGAAACCGCGCCGCGCCTCTACAAAGAAGCGCGCCCCGGCAGCGACTATTCCTTCAGCCTCAACCTGCTCAAGAAGTTCAAAGCCCTGCACCCCGATGTGCCGACCAAGAGCGGCATCATGGTGGGCCTGGGCGAGACCGACGAGGAAATCCTGCAGGTCATGCGCGACATGCGCGCCCACAACATCGACATGCTGACGATCGGCCAATACCTTGCGCCATCGACCAGCCACCTGCCGGTGCGCCGCTACGTGCACCCCGACACCTTCAAGATGTTCGAAGAGGAAGCCTACAAGATGGGCTTTACCCACGCCGCCGTGGGCGCCATGGTGCGCAGCAGCTACCACGCCGACCAGCAGGCCCACGCCGCCGGCGTGGCCGACAAGGCCGATGCGGCGGCTGCCGCCCTTTGATACACGGAACATGAACGCGCCGCAAGGCTCCCTGTCGCTGCGCCGCTACGGCGCCTCCCACGGCAGCCATGCGCACCCGCATTTCCAGGTCCTGCTGGGCCTGGACGGCGTGCTCGAACTCGAGGTGCAGGGACGCGGGCGCCGCGTCGCGGCCGGCCAGGGCTGCGTGATAGCGCCCGGCGAGCACCACGACTTCGAATCGCGCGAAGGCAGCCGCTGCATCGTGCTGGACACCCCGCACGCCGGCTGGGCGCGCTGCGCCCCCGACCCAGCCCATGCCGCGCAAGCCCTGGCCCTTGGCAACTACCTGGCCCACGCGCTGCAGCAGCGCGGCAGCCTGGCCCAGCATTACGGCCCGGCCCTGCTGCTGGAATCCTGGCAGCCGCTGGCGCAGCATGCGCCGCGCACCACACGCTACCGCCGCCCCATAGACTGGGAGCAGCTGGCCGCCTGGACGCAGCAGCGCCTGCACGAACCGCTCAGCGTGGCGCAGCTCGCCACCCAGGTGTTTTTAAGCCCTACGCAGTTCGCCGCGCGCTGCCGGCGCGAAACCGGCCTCAGCGTGATGCACTGGCTGCGCCGGCAACGCCTGGAGCTGGCTTTGCAACTGCGCGGCCGCGGCATGAGCGTGGCCGATACCGCGCTGCACTGCGGCTACCACTCGCCCTCGGCACTGACGGCCGCGCTCAGGCGGCAGTCAAGTGCTTCCCTGACTCAATAGCGGTAGGGGTTGTTGGGCCGGCGGTCGTAGCGGTCGCTCACGCCATCGCCGTCACGGTCATAGCGCGGACCCGGGCCGGGGCCGCCGCGGTAATGCGGCCCGTTGTCATAAGGCACGGGATAGGCCACGCAGCCCGACAAGGCCAGAAAGCCCACGAGCGAGAGCAGGAAGATGGAAAGCTTTTTCATGAGGGTCTCCTTGAGGCTGCGAGCCTCGGTTTGTTGTCAGAACATCTGCACCCTCATTGAACGCGCCACCCGCGCCCGGGAGGTGTCTGCCACACGCCCGCCAGGTGAAACTGGTTACCGGATGTAGGCATTCCTGTAGGACGGCAGGCGCACATGGCCGGGCACGGGCCCTTCAACGTCGTTACGCGCTGGAACAGCGTCGTTGCGCGACGATGCCCCGCGCGGCGGCTTTTATGCTCGCGGCATGCCTGCCAATCTTTATGCACTGGGCGCCATCGCCCTCTGGGCCCTGCTTGCCTCGCTCGGCGTGTCGCTCAAACATGTGCCGCCTTTTCTGCTGACCGGTGTGGCGCTGCTGGTCGGCAGCCTGCTGGCCCTGCCTTTTGTGCTGCGGGACCGCGCCTTATGGAAGATTCCCGCCACCACGCTGGCGCTGGGCATCTACGGCCTTTTCGGTTTTCACTTCCTGCTCTTTATCGCGCTGCGCCATGCGCCCGCCGTCGAGGCCAACCTGGTCAACTACCTGTGGCCGCTGTTCATGGTGGTGCTGGCGCCGCTGTTTCTTCGCGGCGTGCGGCTGCGCGGCGTGCATGTGGCCGCGGCCCTGCTGGGGTTTGCCGGCGCGGCCATTGCCATCCTGGGCGCCGCCGGCGGACCCGCAACGGGCGGCTGGTCATGGGGTTATCTGCCGGCGCTGGGCTCGGCCTTGATCTGGGCCAGCTACTCGCTGATGACAAAACGCGTCGCAGCTTTTCCCACGGCGGCCATAGGATTGTTCGGCCTGGTGTCGGGCCTGCTCTCGCTGCTGTGCCACTGGGTGCTGGAGCCGGCGGCGGCCCTGTCGGCGCAAGACTGGCTGCTGCTGGCCGTGATGGGCCTGGGCCCGCTGGGCGCGGCGTTTTTCCTCTGGGACAAAGCCCTCAAGCTCGGCGACGCGCGGCAGATAGGCATCCTGAGCTACCTCACGCCGCTGGGCTCCACCGCGCTGCTGATGGGAGTCAGCGGCCGCGCGCTGAGCTGGAGCATAGGCCTGGCGGCGGCGATGATCATAGGCGCGGCGGTGCTGGGCACGCGGGCACGCTAGGGCGTGCCGCGAATGTGCGGCTTGCGAGCGCCAGGGCCAGTGCCACGGCTGCCAGCACAGTCGCCACCGCGAAGGTGATGCGCATGCCCGTCGCCACCGCTGCGGGATTCGCGGCGCTGATATCGCTGGCCGCCGAAGCCAACGCGAACACCGCGCCCATCACCGAAGCGCCCGTGATCAAGCCCAGGTTGCGCGACAAATTGAGCAGCCCGGAGACGACGCCGCGCCGGTCCGCCTGCACGTCGGCCATGACCGCCGTGTTGTTGGCGGCCTGGAACAACTGGTAGCCGGGTGTCAGCACGGCGATGGCGGCGATATAACCCGCCAGGCCGAACAGGCCCGGCAGCACGGACAGCGCCGCCGAGCCCGCCACCATGGCGGCCAGGCCCAAGGCGACCATGGCCGGCGCACCCAGGCGGTCAACCAGCCGGCCCGCCACCACCCCGCTGAGCGCGGAGATCACCGGCCCCGCCGACAGCACCAGCCCCACCATGGCCGAGCCCAGCCCCAGCGCGCGGGACAAATAGAAAGGCCCGACCACCAGCGTCGCCATCATCACCGTGGCGACCAGCACATTCATCACCAGGCTGGCGCTCAGCACGCGGTCGCGAAACATCGCCAGGCGGACCAGCGGCGATGCAACGCGTGCTTCGGCCAACACAAACAGGCCCGCGCCCAGGGCCGCCGCCAGCAGCAGCGCGATATTGAGCAAGCCGAAGCTGCCGCGCCCCAGTGTCACGGCCAGCGCATAGGCCGCAAGCGCCAGGGCCAGCAGCAGCGTGCCCACGGTATCGAAGCCAGCCTTGCCGGCCCCGGCCTTGCGATCCGGCGGCAGGTAGCGCCAGGCCATCAGCAGCGCAAGCAGGCCCAGCGGGGCATTGACGAGGAAAAGCGCCCGCCAGCCGAAGCCGGCAATCAGCACGCCGCCCAGCGAGGGGCCGAGCGCGGTGCCCACCGCCGACATGGTTCCCAGCAGGCCCATGGCGCTGCCGGTCCTGGCCTTGGGTACCGTCTCGCCGACAAACGCCATGGTCAGCGCCATCATCACGGCGGCGCCCAGGCCCTGCAGCGCGCGGGCCGCGACCAGCAGTCCCAGTGTGGGCGCAGCGGCGCACAGCAGCGACGCCGCGGTGAACAGGCCGATGCTGGCCAGCAACAGGCGCCGCCGTCCGAGCATGTCGCCCAGCCGCCCGGCGCCCACGATCAAGGTGGTGATGGCCAGCAGATAAGCCAGCACTATCCACTGCACCTCCTGGAAAGAGGCATTGAAGGCCAGCGCCAGCGTAGGCAGGCCCACATTGGCGATGCTGGTGCCCAGCGAGGACAGCAACATGGACAGCGACAGGCTGGCGAGCGCCCAGCGGACCGCGGGCTGCATGGGCGGTGATGCCACACCGGCATCGGATTGGGTATGAATTGGCTTGGACATGGACTCCGCTTTCTTATTGAGACAAGGCCCGGAACAGGGTTGTCTCAAGCGTAGGTTTTTGCATGGCGTAGCGGAAGACGCAGCATTTGCACTTTATTCGTGCGTTTGACGCCATGCCAGGTGCAGATGCGCTATGGTGCGGGCATGTCCATGCCTGATTTCAACCTGCTGGTGGTCCTCGACGTGCTGCTCGCCGAAGGCAGCGTGGCCGGTGCGGCCAGGCGTTTGCGGCTCAGCCCCTCGGCCATGAGCCGGGCGCTGGCCCGCCTGCGCGAGACCACGGGCGACCCGCTGCTGGTCAGGGCCGGGCGCGGCCTGGTTCCCACGCCCCGGGCGATTGAGCTGCGCGAGCGGGTCGGCCGGTTGGTGCAAGACACCGAAGCCGTGCTGCGCCCCGCCGAAAAGCTGGACCTGGCCCAACTGGTGCGCACCTTCACCCTGCGCACCCGCGAAGGTTTTGTGGAAAACTTCGGGCCCGCGCTGCTGGCCCGCATAGGCGCCGAAGCGCCCGGCGTGCGCCTGTGTTTTGTGCAAAAGCTCGACAAGGACAGCACGCCGCTGCGCGACGGCGACGTCGATCTCGAAACCGGTGTGATCGGCAAGGCCACGGCGCCCGAGCTGCGCGTGCAGGCGCTGTTTCGCGACCGCTTTATAGGCGTCGTGCGCGCTGGCCATGCGCTGGCTGAAGGCGAGATCACGCCCGCCCGTTATGCGGCCGCCCGGCACATCGCCGTCTCGCGGCGCGGCCTGGGCGCCGAGGCGGTGGATGAGGCCCTGGCGCCCCTGGGCCTGCAAAGGGACGTCGCCGCCATCGTCGGCAGTTTTTCGGCCGCGCTGGTGCTGGCCGGCGATTCCGACCTGGTGGCCAGCGTGCCCGAGCGCCATACCGGCAAGCTGCGCGCCGGCATGCTGAGCTTTGCCCTGCCCGTCGCCACGCCCGAGTTCACCGTGTCATTGCTGTGGCACCCACGGCTGGATGCCGATCCGGCGCACCGCTGGCTGCGCGCTTGCGTGCGCGAGGTGTGCGCGGGGCACGACACCGAACCGGCTCTATGATCAGGCCCATCAAAAAACAACGGGTCCCCCATGGAAAAGATCAGCCACGGCGCAGGCCTGTTCACGCTCAAGGAATTCCTGACGCCGCAGGAATGCGCCGTCTACATCGGCGGCAGCGAGGAAACCGGCTATGAAGAGGCCGCCATCCAGACCGCCAATGGATCTGAAATAGCTCGCGAAATCAGGAACAACGACCGGATTGTTTTTGACGATCCTGCGCTCGCGCAAACCCTGTTTGAACGCGCGCGGCCTTTGCTTCCGGATGTGCTCGACCAGTGGACCTTGTCAGGGTTCAACGAGCGCTTCCGGTTTTACCGCTATGTTCCCGGCCAGTATTTCAAATGGCACAAGGACGGGTTCTACTTCAAGAGCGACGACGAAGTCAGCCTGCTGACCTTCATCATCTACCTCAATGAAGGCTATGAAGGCGGGAACACCGAATTCCAGTGGGAGATCATCAAGCCGTCCACGGGGATGGCTCTGGTATTTCCCCATGCCATGAGGCACCAGGGCGCGCCCATTGCCAGCGGCACAAAGTATGTCCTGCGCACCGATGTGATGTACCGAAAGAACACGCCGCCGGCCAGTTGAACCGCGGCTAGCGCCACAGCACCTGCACCGCCAGCCCCGGCGCCGCGTTGCGCACCTCTAGCGTCGTGCCGTGCGCCTGCGCCACCAGCCGGCACAAGTACATGCCCAGGCCGACACCGCCGGTGGCGCGCTGGCGCGCGCCGTCGGTGCGGAAGAAAGGCTCGGTCAAATGGGCCAGTTGCTCCGGGTCCACCCCGGGGCCGAAGTCGCGCACCTCCAGCATCACGCCGCCGTCTTCCGCCCGCAGCGACAGGCTCGGCGGCCGCTCCGCCCCGGCGCTGTAGCGCAGCGCGTTGTCCAGCAGGTTGCGCAGCAGCAGGCGCACGCGCATGCGGTCCAGTTGCAGCGCCGGCAGGTCCGGCGCCAGGTCCAGCACCACGGCGGCCGCCTGCGGCATGTCGGCCGCCACCTCGCGCGCCAGCGCGGCCAGGTCCACGGCCTCGCGTTGCAAGGCCGCGTGCGGGCTGGCCAGGCGTTCGCTTTCCAGCAGGTCGCTGATCAGGTCGCGCATCTCGCCAAGGTCGCGCAGCAGCGCGTCGCGCTCGCGCGGCGCGCTGCCTTCGCCTTCCACCGGCAGCAGCTCGGCATTGAGGCGCGCGCGCGTCAGCGGCGAGCGCAGCTCGTGGCTCAGCGCCAGCAGCAAGCCGCGCTTGGCGTCCAGCATGGCCTTGATGTCGTGGGCCATGGTGTTGACGCGCGCGGCCAGGTCGCCGAGTTCGTCGCGCCGGCGCAGCGGGATGGGCGTATCGAACAGGCCGCGGCCGAAGCGCTCGGCTCCGGCGCGTATGTCGTCCAGCGGGCGCAGCAGGCGCCGCACATAGGCATAGGCACCCACCAGCAGGCACAGCAGCAGCGACAGCGTGATCCAGCCGAACATGCCGTGCGAGGGAATGGTGCCGGGGCCGAAGATCACCTTGTGGCCGTCGGCGGTGGTGCGGCTGAGCCACTCGCTGGCGCGGCCGCCGAAGAACTGCCGGTCCGGGTGCGACTGCCAGTTCACCTGCGGCCCTTCAATGCGTATCGAAATCGGCAGGCGGGCCGCCAGCGCCTGCGCGCGGCCCAGGTCGGGCGGCGAGCCGAGGTCGGCCACCAGCCTGTCCATGTAGTCGCTGACCAGAGGCCTGGCGGCGTCGCGCCAGCCGCTGGAAAACGCGCGCTGCATGCCGCCCATGAACACCGCGCCCATGGCCAGCGCCAGCAACAGAAAAACCGTAATCAGCCGCAGGCGCAGCGAATGCCCCCAGCGGTGGCGCCAGCGCTCAGGCCGCGAAGGACGGCAGCGGTTTCGCCTCATGGCGCGCCCGGCTTGCCCACCGCCAGCGTGTAGCCGGCGTTGCGCAGTGTCTTGATGCAGTCCAGCGGCTCGAGTTTTTTGCGCAGCCGGCTCACCACGATGTCGACGGCGCGCGTGTACAGCTCCGCCTCGTGGCCGCGCAGGCGGTTCAGGATGTCATCGCGGTTGAAGACCTTGCCCGGGTCAGCCGCCAGCAGCGCCAGCAGCTCGAACTCGGTGCCGGTCAGCTCGACTTTCTCGCCCAGGCGCAGCACCTCGCGGGTTTCGAGGTTGATCGCCAGGCCGTCGAACACACGGCGCGGGGCGGCCGGTGCCACCGCGCGCTGGCGCCGCAGTATGGTCTGCAGGCGCGCCACCAGTTCGCGCGGCTCAAAAGGCTTGGGCAGGTAATCGTCGGCGCCCAGCTCCAACCCGACCACACGGTCCATCACGTCGCCGCGCGCGGTCAGCATGATGACCGGGATGTCGCTTTGCTTGCGAATTTCGCGGCACAACGCGAAGCCGTCCATCTCGGGCAGCATCACGTCCAGGATGGCCGCGTCGTAGGCGCCCGCGCGCAGCAGGGCCAGGCCCTCTCCGGGGCGCAGCGCGCTGTCCAGCACAAAGTCAAAACGCGCGAAATACGCGGCCAGCGGCGCGGCCAGGTGCTCGTCGTCGTCAATCAGGAGGATGCGGGGCATGCGGCCATCATAGGGAGAAATCGGGGCCCGCCTCAGGCGTGCGCGCGGCGCGCGAAGTACAGCCCCGCCAGCAGCAAGGCGACCAGCGCGAAATGAAACACCAGGTCGGGCGCCGACTGCGGCCCTATGCCGACGGCAATGGTGAACAGGCCCACCAGCGTGCCCAGCAGCGCGAAGCCCTGGCCCAGCAGCGCCAGCTTGCGCGTGCGTGCAGACCACAGCAGGCTCAGGGCCCAGCCCACCAGCAGCACGACGGCAATCACCGCTTCGGCGATGCGGGCCTGGCCGTGGGCATGGCCTTGCAGCAGCAGGCCGGAATGCACTGCGGAGGCCGCGCCCAACAGGCCGGCTTCCAGCAGCAGAAAGCCGCGCAGCATGCGCGCAGCCCGGGCGGCTATCACCATGGGTCCTGTGGCCCCAGCCGGCCCAGGTGGGTATGGCCAAAACCCGCGCCGTACTTGAGGCCGTAGCCGAGCAGCCGGTCAAAGCCGATATGCGCGCACCAGACCAGCGCCGTGGCCAGCAACAGGGGTGAGCCACCCAGCACGCCAACGGCCAGCAGGCCCACGGCGCCTAGATAGGAATGCGCCGCGTTGTAGGCCAGCGCGCCCCAACGCGGCCCGGCGAGGTAGGCGAGGAAAGCCAGGTCAGGCAGCAGGAACAGCCCCGCGAACCAGCCCCAGCCCGCGCCGAACTGGGCATACGCCGCCACCGAGGCGGCCAGCACCACCAGGCCTTCGGCGCGCAGCAGCAGGCGCACGCCGCCGTTGGCGCTGCCGGGCGCCGCTGCTGCTTCACGGCGCGCGGCCTGTGCGATGCGCCCCGGCAAAAAGACCAGCGCCTCAGCCACGGTAACCCCAGCGGCGGCCGCGCTCCATGAAGTCGCGCACTTTCTGCTGCTGCTCGGGGCGCAGGTTGTCAAAGAAGTCGGCCGCGGCGGTGATCACCTCGGGGCTGCCGGACTGCAGGGCTGCGGTTTTTTCATCGATCAGCTTTTTGGCGCCGGCCTGGTCCAGCTTGTTGCCGGCGAACAGGCCGCGAAAGGCCTCGCGCGGTTCGGTGGCGCCGCGCAGCGCGGTGCGCTGGGCCTGCAGCTTGTCGGCCAGCACGGCGAGCTTTTGTTTTTGCGCAGCATCCAGGTCCAGGCGCGAACCAATTTTCTCGACCATGCGGGCGCGGGCTTCGGGCGAGCCCGGGTCACCATGCCAGCCGTGGCCGCCGTGCGAGCAGGCGCCCAAGCTACCGACAATGAGGGCCCCGCCAAACAGGCCGAGCAGGATTTTTTTGACGCGATGTTTCATGAAGAGCCTTGCGAGAGGTTGGAAGGTCTTCATGGTGCCCAGGCCGGGCGCCGCCGTGTTTTCGCGCCGGTTGCGGCATGTTTCGCTTTGTTTCGGCCGGGGCGGCCATCCCCTAAGATAGCTAGCGAAAAAAGGGCCGGGGGCCCGAGGAGGGATACAACACATGGATCGTCGACAATTTCTGCAGCGCGCCGCCGCACCGGCCGCCGCGCTGGCCACCCTGGGCTGGCCGGCTTTTTCGCAACCCTTGCCCGCAGGCGCCGCCGACCCGGCCGCACGCGCCGCCTCCATCGAAGCCTGGCGGCAAAGGCTGCAGGCCATGCTTGACAAGGGCCGCCTGCCCATCATCGACATGGAAGCGACCTATGTGGCCGGCACCACCAACATCCCCCAGCTCATGGCCTGGATGGACGAAATCGACATTGCGCAGATCGCTTTTGCGCCGGCGTTTTCACCGGACTCCGAGCCCTCGCTCGAGCTGCACCGTCAGTACCCCGGCTATTTCATCCCCACGACCAGCAGCGGCGAGTTCCCGCGCTGGTGGAACAACCCCGACGCCTTTGTGAGCAAGGTGGCCGGCGACCTGAAGACCGGCCGCTACCACACCATGGGGGAGTACGAATTTCGCCACTACCCGTCCCCCGAACAAGTTGAAGCCCGTAACTTCGCCCGCGACATCACTGTGCCGCTGGAAGGGCCCGCGGGCCAGGCGCTGTTCCAGCTCAGCGAAGACACCGGGACGGCCTTTCAGATCCACTATGAGATCGAAGACGCCTTGCTGCCGGTGCTGGAATCCATGCTGGCGCGCTATCCCAAAGCGCAGGTCATCTGGTGCCATCTGGGCATGGTCCGTTACCCGGAGCGCGCCAAGACCTACAACCCCGCCTATGTGGCCTCGCTGATCACGCGCTTTCCAGGCCTTCATTTCGACCTGGCGGTGCCCCGCCCGGAAAGCATCTACCGCCCCTCGGGCGCGCGCGACTCCACCCTGTTCCAGGGCGGGCGGCTGGGCAGCGAATGGCAGGCCCTGCTGGAGAAATTTCCCGAGCGATTTTTGGCGGCCAGCGACTACCGACCGCCGGTCGAATCCATGTACAGGACCGCCATGGGCCGGCAGCGCAACCTGATCCTGGCGCCCCTGAGCGAAGCCGCCCGCCACAAGATCGCCTATGGCAATGCCTGGCGGCTGGTGACCGGAAAAAACTGGGGAACCTGAAGAGCCTGAACGATCAGGCGGACTGCAGCAGCGCCGCCGGGTCTTCGCTGGCCAGCACCTCCGCCGCCCAGGGCTGGAGCTTGGAGGCATCGGCGCGCAGGATCTGCTGCTTGACCGCCAGGATTTGCGACGGGTGCATGGAAAAACTGCGCAGGCCCAGCCCCAGCAGCAGACGGGTCATGGCCACATCACCCGCCATTTCGCCGCAGACGCTCACACCCTTGCCCTGGGCATTGCACTCGGCAATGGTGTCGGCGATCAGGCGCAACACCGCCGGGTGGCAGGGGTCGTACAGGTGCGAGACGGTTTCATCGGCGCGGTCTATGGCCAGCGTGTACTGGATCAGGTCGTTGGTGCCTATCGACAAAAAGTCGAAGTACTTGAGGAAGAGCTTGAGCGTGAGCGCGGCCGCCGGGATTTCAATCATCGCGCCCAGCCGCACCGGGCCGTAAGGCGTGCCGTTGTTGTCCAGCGTCGCGCGCGCATGGTCTATCAGCGACATGGTCTGGCGAATCTCGGAAGCGTGCGCCAGCATGGGCACCAGCAGGTTGACCTGGCCATGCGTGGCCGCGCGCAGGATGGCACGCAGCTGCGTCAGGAACATGGGCGGGTCCGCCAGGCTCCAGCGTATGGCGCGCAGGCCCAGCGCCGGGTTCAGGTGGGTGTCTTGCGCCTTGGCGTGCCGGTCCAGCGGCTTGTCGGAGCCGATGTCCACTGTGCGTATCGTGACCGGCAGGCCGTGCATGCCCTCGATGGCCTTGCGGTAGGCCTGGTACTGCTCTTCCTCGTTCGGCAGCTTGCCGCTGCGCCCCATGAAGAGGAATTCGCTGCGGAACAACCCGACACCCACCGCGCCGGCCTTCACCGCGCCCAGCGTGTCGTCGGGCATTTCAATGTTGGCCAGCAGCTCGATGCGCTGCCCGTCAATCGTCAGCGAGGGCGTGTTTTTCAGCCGGTTCAGGCGCTGGCGTTCGAGCTCGCCCTGGCGCTGCTTAAAGCCGTACTCGGCCAGGATGATGGGCGAAGGGTCGACGATCAGCACGCCGGCATCGCCGTCGATGATGACCCAGTCGTCCTGCTTGATCAGCTGGCTGGCGCTGCGCGCGCCCACCACGGCCGGGATGTCCATGCTGCGCGCCACGATGGCGGTGTGCGAGGTCTTGCCGCCCACGTCGGTGGCAAAGCCGGCGAACAGGCTTTGCTTGAACTGCAGCATGTCGGCCGGCGACAAATCGTGCGCCACCAGCACCAGCGGCACGTCGGTGGTGTCGTCCAGCAACAAGTCCTGCTGCGAGAGCTTGCGGCCCGCGCCCGCCTGCGCGGCCGGCTGCACCGGCGAGGCCACACCTTTCATGTGGCGCAGGATGCGTTCCACCACCTGCTCCAGGTCGGCCTTGCGCTCGCGCAGGTATTCGTCCTCCATCTCGTCGAACTGGCGCGCGATGATTTCGTACTGCGTGGTCAGCGCCCACTCGGCGTTGTAGTGGCGGTCCGTGATCCAGTGCTTGACGCCGCTGATCAGCTGCTCGTCCTGCAGCAGCATCAGGTGCACGTCAAGCAGCGCGGCCAGCTCATGCGGCGCGTCCTTGGGCAGGTCCTGCTGCAGGCGCGTGATTTCTTCCATCACCGCGTTGCGCGAAATCCGCACCCGCGTGATTTCATCGGCCGTCTTGTCGTCCTCGATGAAATAGTGCGCCACGTCGGCGCGGCTGGACGCGACGAGCACGGCGCGGCCAATCGCGATGCCGCGTGAAACGGCGAGACCGTGGACGGAAAAAGTCATGGTTTTTTATCCTGCGTAGAGGAAGGCGACTTGCTGCGCGGACCGCCCGGTGCCAGCATCGGGAATGCATTCAGGACACGATCGAACAACTCGCGGGAGCGTGCGCGCTCTTCATTGATTTCCATCGGAGCGCGCCGCGACAGCACGGCTATGTCCAGCCGGCCTTCGCCCAGCAGGCGCATGTCCACGTCGAAGTCAGCCGGCGATTGCAGCCCGGCTGCAGCACCCAGCACGCGCTCATCGGGCCTGGACACCTGCGCGGCCGTGCGATCCTGGCTGAAGGCGGGGCCCCCTTCCGTCAGGGCGTCCGTCGCAGCCTGGTAAAGGTCCGGCTGGCGGCGCCCCACGGTAAGCCGCACGGAAGTCTGCGGCACAGAGAAGCGGCCGGTGTCTTGCGGCTGGATGCGGCGCCACGCTTGCTGCTGTTGCGCACGCGGCAGGCCTTGCGCATGGTCTGGCTCGACGGGCAGCGCAGCCAGCGTCTGCTGAATTTGCGTCTGCAGCGCCGTGCGCTCCGTCGCCTCAAGCCCGCGCACGTCGAAGAAGCCAAGCGCCGCCAGCGGCCGACAACCCGCGAGCGGATGCGGGGGGGCACCGTGCGCTGAAACACCCGACAAGACAATGCGATAGACCGCCGCGTCCCTGGTGACCGGAAAGCGATAAGTGGCGTAAATGACCTCGCGGTTCTCACGCCGCACGGGAACCGCCACGTGGACGAATCGCGCCCCACGGTCCAGCGTTATCGCGCTGGCTTCGCGGCCGTTGGCGGAGATGTCGATGGCCTGCGTCGCGGCAAGCGCCTTAAGTTGCGCGGGCCCGTCGAAAGTCGCCCCATCAGCCACCAGCCCGGCGCGCGCGAGCGCGGCACTGTAATGCACAGCCTGCGGGCGCTTGCCAAGCCTGCCGCCAGCCAGCAATGCCACCTGCACCGGCAAGGGCATCAGGCAAAGATCACCGGAGTCGGCATTGAAGCTCCAGGTGCCCAGCCATGGCCCGGACCCGTCAGGAGCCAATGCCGCAGCGTGGCGGAAATGGCCATCCGGCGCCAGCAAAAACTCCCCCGCCTCGCTGCGAAAAAACCCACTTCCCGATGCCAACTGCTGCCGGACCGCCTCGCCAAACGGCCGTACGCTCAAAGCTTGAGCCGGCACCGGCCAGGCTGAAACAACCGAGAGTAAAAACATCAGCGCGCCGGCCGGCAAGGCGGCGCGGCGCCAGTTATGCGGCAGAGATCCGGGCTGGTCGCAGGCTGTCATGCGCCGCAGTGGCAGCGCTTGGGTGGTGGGCCCGGCCGGCGCGTTCATTCACCTTCACCGAACTTGTCCGCGATCAGCGCCAGGATGGCCTCCATCGCCGCCTGCTCGTCATTGCCGTTGGTCTCGACTTCGACGGTGCTGCCCAGGCCGGCGGCCAGCATCATGACGCCCATGATGCTTTTGGCATTGACGCGGCGCTCGCCCTTGCTCATCCAGACTTCGCAGCCGAAGCTGCCGGCGAGTTTGGTGAGCTTGGCGGAGGCGCGGGCGTGCAGGCCCAGCTTATTGCTGATGTTCGTGCTGGTCTTGATCATGGTTTCGGCGCACCTGGTTTTGCGGTGCGGTAATGGCCACCTGCATCACGCCCTGCGTGGCCCCTATGAGGGCGCGCGCCACCAGGGCGTCGAGCGACTCGTGCCGGTAGGACACGGTGCGCAGCAGCATGGGCAGGTTGATGCCGGTGATGAGTTTGGAATGAACGCCGTCGACTAACTTTTGCGCCACGTTGCAGGGCGTGGCCCCGAAGACGTCGGCCAGCACCAGCGCGTGCGAGGTGCCCAGCTGCGCCAGCATGATGCGGGCCTGGGCCAGGGTTTCCTCGGGCGGCATGTTGGGCTGCACGTCCAGCGCTGCGACGCCGGGCGCGTTGTCGGGGAACACATGCAGCACGCACTGCCGCAGGGCGGAGGCCAGCGGGGCGTGGGCGATGATGAAGATGCCGTTCATGGGTTTTCGGGTTCCACTGAATTATCGGCGCGCACACTGAGGAAATACCCATATGAGGCGATACAACAACACAATAACACCCCCATGGCCGCCTGGAAGCTCGCTACCGTCCCCAAGCCCAGGGCGGCAAACACGTCGATCAGCAGGCCTATGCCCCACTGCACGACAAACACACCGGCAAAAATCATCAGGTTGTAGGCCGACAGCGCCCGCCCCGCCAGCGCGGGTTTAAACGCCATGCCCACCGCCGGCTGCGCCAGCCCCATGACGCTGCAGCCCATGCAAAACAGCGCCCAGCCCAGCCAGCCGGTGGACGCGCCGGCCGCGATGTTGAAAGCCAGCAGCGCGATGCTGACCGGCACGCCCCAGGTGATCAGCCGCGTCGCCGACCAGCCCTGGCGCGACAGCCAGGGGTTGACCATGCCCCAGCTCCAGAAGGTCGCCAGCATGGTGGCATTGATATAAAAGAGGCCGGTGGCCGCCTGCAGCGGCGTGTAGCCCGCCACCTTGACCATCCAGGGGCCGGCCCACAAGGTCTGCACCGCGACCAGCCCGCCGTAGTTGAAAAACGCCATGGGCGTCATCTTGCGGAAATAGCGGCTGCGCCAGATGGGCGCATAGCCCGCCTCGGCAGGAGCCGCAGGCGAAGCGGCATGGTTCAGTTTCCATGCCGGCGCCACCCACGCGATGGCCGCCATGGACAGCACAATCATGGCCGCCAGTATCCAGAACAGCGGCCGCCAGCCGGTCACCGGCATCAGCCACTGCACCGGCAGCGTAGAGGCCAGCATGCCCAGCGAGCCCGTCATCAGCATCCAGGAATTGGCGCGCAACACCGTGCCCGGCTCAAACCAGCGGCGGTAGCCCGTGAGCGGCGCCATCAGGCAGGCGCTCACACCCATACCCACCAGCACACGCGCCGCCAGCAGCCAGGCAAAACTCGTCGCCAGCGAAAACGCCAGGCAGCCCAGCACGGCGATGCTCAAAAAACTCAGGATCACGCGCTTGGGGCCGTGGCGATCCAGCCAGGCGCCCAGCGGCAACTGCGTGGCCGCAAAGCCCAAAAAATAACCGCCGGCCAACAGCCCCAGGTCGCGCGCATGCAGCGAAAAATCCTGCGTCAGCACAGGCGACAAAGTAGCCGTGATGGCCCGCACCAGCGCCGAACAAAAGTAGGCCGCGGCAAAGGCCAGAAACACGATGGCCCCCGTCCAGGCATCGAGCCGGCCGGCTTCGGAGGGCGCGGCCGCTGCATTGCGCGCGGCGGACAAAGAGGTTTCGGCGCTGGCCGTCATTCGAATTTCAGGCTGGAGAAAAAGGTCTCGGCAACCTCGGGCGCAATGCGGTCGGCATACAGCACCACCTGGAAGGCCTGAGAGCCCTGGGCGAAATAGGCGGCCTGCCCCTGCACCACCGCACCGTCGGCGCGCCGGCCCTGGGCCTTGACCAGCACGGCTGAAGCGCCCGGAACCTTGAGCGGCGACACCTGCGCGGGCCCGGCTTTCATATTCGCCAGCGTCAGGCTTTGCCACTGCGCGAGCACGGGCGCGGCCTGGCCAGCATCACCCAGCTGCGCCACCGCCACGGCAAAGGTCGCGCCGCCGGCATCGCAGCCCAGCATGGACAGCGGCGTCGCCGGACCGCCCAGGGGCACGGTCTTTTGCGCCTTGTCGGGTTTGCAGGGCAGCAGCAGCGCCAGGCGCGTGCCCTCGGGCCGCACTTCGCGCCAGTTCAGGGCGGGGCTGCAGGCCGCGATCAAGGTTTGGAGCAGGACCAGCGCGGCCCATAAAAACGGAGCTGCCACCGGCCGCGGCACGGAGTGTGCGGCGGTATCGCCGCGAATCGTAAGCATGCCTTCAACTTTACAGTGATTCATGCACCGTGACGGCCCATCAGGCCAGCCCGTCCGGTTTTCGGACAGCTTCGGCGCACCTGGTGGGCTTGTTAAGCTTTGGTGATGACCTCTTTCAAACCACACATATTCATGGCGGCCATGCTGCTATGTGCCGCAAACCCTGTTCGGGCCTTGGAGCTGCAGAACCAGAACTTCAGCGACGATGAAATTTTCTCGGCTGTCGTGAACCGGTTTAAAAAGCCGCTTCTGCATCGCTTCAACCCGGCCGCTGCGGATGAGCGCAAACCTTTGCTGGTGCTGGGCCCGGCGCTGAAATTCGGCAAAAAAGTCCAGTCCCAAACCTTTACCCACCTGACGCAGCAAGAACTGGTGGCGCAACAGCAGGCGGTTTTTATCCTGGTCGAGAAGGCCTACCCCGACCCTGAGCGGACCCAACTGTATGTTGAATACGACATCCCGAGCAATGCGTCGTTTGGCGTGCTGAAGGTCTACCCCAAAGACGGCGTGCTGGTCACTGAAACGCTGGACAGCTACCGGTCGTCCTCAGGTGCGAGGGCCACTTATGGCAAGCTATACAAGGGCGCGGCCTGCCGGGACAACACCGAAATGGCCTGGCGCTGGAACTACTACGCACGCAATGGTGCAAGCGGGCGTTGCCCTGAGCCGATGTTCACTGAATTTACGGAGTAGTCAAAGCTCTGGCCAGGGTGTAAAGCCAACGCAAGCCAACGCAATCTGAATGAACGACAAAAGGGTGAAGGACCAAAAGGATGCCTTTCAACCGCCGTGAATTTCTTGCAGCGATGTTGCCGGCCACCGCCCCGTTGGCTGGGTGCGGGAGCATGCAGGCGGTTGCCGAATCGCCGCCGGCAGAGCAAGTTCAAGCTCACCCGCCACTGCTTGCAAGCGAAAGCGATTGGTCCTCCCTGGCCGATCGATGCAAGGCAGACCCTGATCTTGGCCGTTTCAACGCAGCACTGCTGGCACGCGCCCGCAATGACATCGCCCTGCCTTCGCTGGAGCGCACACCCGAGGACGGCCGCCTGCTCCCTGTTTCGCGCGAATTCATTCGCCGAAGCCTGCAGTGGGCTTACGCGTACCGGGTGACAAGGGAACGGGTTTTCCTGGACCGCGCCCGGCAGGAAATGCTCGCCGTCGCCGCATTCAGCGACTGGCCGGAGCATTATCTGGAGCTTGCCGAGACGACCACGGGCATGGCCATTTCCTATGGCTGGCTTTTCAAGGACCTGTCGGCCGGTGACCGTGCCACCCTGCGCGCCGCGATGGTCGACAAGAGCATTGCCCAGGCGCGCCACGGCAACAGGGCTTTCAGGTCCACCAACAACTGGAACCAGGTTTGCATCGGCGGCATGGTCCTGGGAGCGCTGGCCGTGGAGGAAGATGAACCCGCACTCGCAGCCGACCTCCTCGCTGCAGCGCGCGAAGGCGTATCCATCGGGCTGAATGCCTACCGGCCGGACGGGGTCTACCCTGAAGGGCCGAACTACTGGAGCTATGGGACCAGCTTTACGGTGCTGCTGGCCGCCGCACTCCGTGGCCGCAAAGGCGGCGACTGGGGCTTGCTGGATGCGCCTGGCTTCAGGCGCAGTGCCGAGTTCTATACACACGCCATCGGCCCGTCCGGGAAGCACTTCGATTTTGCCGACAGCATCGAGAGCCAGGAATTGCCATGCGCCATCGTCTACCTGGCCCGTGAACTGAACCAGCCCGCACTGTTGACGGCCAAGCGAGAGATGATCCGCCAGCAGCAGGGCCTGTCTGACCGCTTCGCGCCTCTCTCGGTGTTGTGGTGGCCCACCAAAACGGGCGGAAATACCCTGTCCACAAGCTTCTCGGGCCAGGGGGCGCAGCCGCTCGCCATCTGGCGCTCATCATGGTCCGACCCCAACGCGTGGTGGTTCGCCATCAAGGCGGGCGGAGCGGCGCACAGCCATGCGCACATGGATGCCGGCAGTTTTGTGCTCGAACTGGACGGCCTGCGCTGGGCCAAAGACCTCGGCATGCAGGACTACGGTAGCCTGGAATCACGCGGCATAGACCTGTGGAACATGAAGGCGGATTCGACACGCTGGCAGGTCTTCAGGCTGTCTGCCCAGGCACACAACACGCTGACGCTGGACGGCCAGGCGCACAGTGTCCGAGGCATGGCCACGCTGCGCATGCTTGCCGAGCGCGAGGCCTTGATAGACCTGACCCCCGCGCTGTTGCCCGGCCAGGTCACGCAGGCCACCCGCCGCGCCCGTTTCCTGGACGATGCGGTGCAACTTGACGACGAGCTTCTCGGCGCCCGCCCCGGCAGCACCATCCGATGGGCCATGGCCACCGAGGCCGAGGTCAGGCTGGAGGGCACGATCGCTTTTTTGACACAAAAAGGCAAACGCCTGGCCGTGCAGTTTGAAGGCAGCGGAATCGAGCTGGACGTGCTCGATATTTCCGCGCCCCGCCAGGACTTCGACCAGCCGAATCCCAACGTTCGCCAGCTGGTGGTGTCCGGAAACCCCGGGGCAGACGGCAGCTGGAAACTTGCGGCCCGCTTTTCGCGAGGCTAGCCCGGCAGTTCGACGGGTTTTTGCACCGCTTTGGCGCGCCAAGGGCCGCCACCTTTGCACCAAGCTGGGCACGTTGCTTGCTAATGGGGATGCATGTTCGAAGACGTGTACCTGCCCGCCATGCCGCCGCCGGCCAGGCCGCTGCCGCCCCACCTGCCGGGCGCGGACCAAGCCGTGTGGCGCGACAGGCTGTCGCAGCTGCTGGAATCCACCGGCGAAGGCATCTTCGGCATCGACATGGACGGCCGCTGCACCTTTATCAACCGGGCCGGCGCCGAACAGCTGGGCTATGCGCCGGCCGAAGTGCTGGGCCGCAATATGCACGAACTGGCCCACCACTCGCATGCCGGCGGCGACCACTACCCCGAGCAGCTGTGCCCCATCTTCAACGCCTTTCGCAAGGCCCTGCCCTGCCGCATCGACAGCGAGTTTTTCTGGCGCAAGAACGGCAGCGCCTTCGCGGTCGAGTATTCCTCTTACCCCATCGTCGAAGGCGGCGTGGTGCAGGGCGCGGTGGTCACCTTTGTCGACATCTCGGCGCGCCGCCAGGCCGAGGACGCGCTGCGCCAGGCCCATGCGGTGCTGGAGCAGCGCGTAAGCGAACGCACCCACGCGCTCTCGGAAGCGCTGCAGCACCTGCGTGAACTCACGGCCTACACCCACAGCGTGCGCGAGGAAGAGCGCACCCGCATCGCGCGCGAGGTGCACGACGAGCTCGGCAGCCTGCTGGTGGCGCTCAAGATGGACGTGGGCTGGCTGGACAAGCGCCTGGGCGAGCAGCAGCAGCGCGACCCTGAAGCCGCCCAGGCCATGCGCGAGACCATGCGCTGCAAATGCCAGAACATGAGCCGGCTGATTGAAAGCGCCGTCGACAACGTGGGCCGCATCATCACCGACCTGCGACCCAGCATCCTGGACCACCAGGGCCTGTGGGCCGCACTCGACTGGCAGGCGCACGAGTTCGTGCAGTCGGCCGAGCTGGCGCTGGACTGGCGCATGGACGTCGCCGGCGCCGCACCCCTGCCCGAGCCCTGGTCCATCGCCATCTTCCGCATCTTCCAGGAGATGCTCAGCAACGTGGGCCGGCATGCCGCCGCCAGCGAGGTCGCCATCCGCATCCAGGCCGACGCGGCCGGCATCAGCATCGCGGTGCAGGACAACGGCCGCGGCGCCGAAGCCGCCGCCTTCGAAGCCGCCAACGCCTACGGCGTGATGGGCATGCGCGAACGTGCGCGCCACCTGGGTGGCAGCCTGGAGATCAGCAGCGCGCCTGGCCGCGGCTCGCTGTTCCACTTGCGCATCGCGCTACCGGCCACATAAGGGCCGCATGACCACCACCGCCATGAACACCCTCAAAATCCTGATCGGCGACGACCATCGCATCGTGCGCGAGGGCTTGAAGCAGGTACTGGCCGACGCCCCTGAAATCGAGGTCGTGGCCGAGGCCGAAACCGGCCCGGACATCCTGCAGCGCGTGGAGGCCCTGGGCGGCGACAAGGGCCTGGACGCGGTGCTGCTGGACATCGCCCTGCCCGACCGCGACGGCCTGGACGTCCTGCAGGCCCTCAGGAAAAGCTGGCCGCGCCTGCCGGTGCTGATGCTCAGCACCTACCCCGAAAAACAATACGCCGTGCGCTGCATCAAGCTGGGCGCGGCCGGCTACCTGAACAAAAGCGCGAATCCCGACGACATGATCGCGGCTGTGCGCAAGGTGGCGGCGGGCGGCCTGTATGTGTCAGCGGCCACGGCCGAAGCGCTGGCCAGCGCGGTCGGCGGCAGCGGCGGGCGCAGCGGCGCTGAAGCCCTGTCGCACCGCGAGCACCAGGTGTTCCGGCTGCTCACGGCCGGCAAGTCCGTCGGCGAGATCGGCACGCAGCTGGGCCTGGCGTCCAACACCGTCAGCACCTACCGGCTGCGCATCCTCGAAAAAACCGGCGCCAAAAACGACGTGGAGCTGGCGCTGTATGCCGAGCGCCACGGCAAGGCGCCGTCCGGCGCCTGAGGGCGAAACTTCGCACGGCCTTGTCCTACGGCCGCTTGGGCGCCCGTTGACTCACATAACACGCGCTATCCGGTCATGCTGGCTGCAGACGGCGATGCCTCGCCCAAGCCCCAACCCCATCCAAGGAAGATTTTTATGACCACCGTGAACGAAGTGATGACCCGCCATGTGCGGACCCTGGCCCCCGGCGCTACCGTGGCGGACGCCGCGAAAGCCATGCGCGAACTCAACGTGGGCGTGATCCCCGTGTGCGAGGGCGACAAGCTCCTCGGCATGGTGACCGACCGCGACATCGTGCTTCGCGCCGTGGCGCAGGGGCTGGACGGCGGCACGCCGCTGTCCACCGTGATGAGCACCGACATACGCACCGCGCGTGAAACCGACGACCTCGACACCGTCCTCGCCGACATGGCGTCCCGCCAGATCCGCCGCCTGCCGGTGCTGGACGCGTCGCAGCGCCTGGCCGGCATCATTTCCATCGGCGACATCGCGGTCAAGGGACAGGACGAAGAGGATGTAGGCCAGTCGCTGGCCGATATCTCCTCCCCGGCCTGAGCGGCAGGGCTACGGGCAGGGGCCCGCGCCCTGCGCGAATTTGGTGCGGCGATGGAAACCCGCGCGCGCCGTGACCCCGTGCGAAGCGGCTCGAGGCTGAAGAAACAGTCCCAGGCCTCGGTCTTCGAACCCAAAATCAGCTCGGCGGCTCCGCGATGCCGCTTTTGCATGCTGGTTTTGTAGTGGGCGCCCTACACACTGTCATCGCATCAACGGCGAAATACGGCGCAGGCCGCGGTTTCGCCGCTATCGCCCCCAAAGTGGCCCGCTGCTTGCAAGACAGCCGCATCTTCCAACGAAAGGTGCGCGCCATGTCTGAATTCTTTTCTCCGTACGACGCCGATCAGCCCCTGATGCTCAAGTGCAGCTGCGGCAAGGACCACAGCGCGGCCGACCACCACGCTGCCGTGGCCGCCGATGCCGCCGCCGTGGAGTTGCGCAAGCGCAGCCTGAGCAGCGAGTTCGAAGCCTATTCCAACGAATTCATTGAAGCGACGCTGGTCAAGGCCCTGTTCCCGCAGGACGAGGTGCGCCGCCG
Source organism: Polaromonas sp. P3_B1 (assembly GCF_056402935.1). Classification (NCBI taxonomy): domain Bacteria; kingdom Pseudomonadati; phylum Pseudomonadota; class Betaproteobacteria; order Burkholderiales; family Comamonadaceae; genus Polaromonas; species Polaromonas sp. P3_B1. Next base: position 36,764 of record NZ_JBFUGK010000017.1, on the reverse strand, counting down.
CTTCCTGCGCGCCGTCGGCAAGGGCACGGCCATGGCCGCCATCGCCAGCGTGCTGCCCGTGGCCAGCATGCAGGCCATGGCCCAGGAAAAAGGCAAGCTCGAAAAAACCAACCTGAAGATCGGCTTCATCCCCATCACCTGCGCGACGCCGCTCATCATGGCCCACCCCCTGGGCTTCTACAAGCAGCAAGGCCTGGAGGTGGAAGTCACCAAGACCGCCGGCTGGGCGCTGATACGCGACAAGATGATCAACAAGGAATACGACGCCACGCATTTCCTGTCGCCCATGCCGCTGGCGATTTCCATGGGCCTGGGCTCCACCGCCACGCCCATGAACGTGGCCACCATCCAGAACATCAACGGCCAGGCCATCACGCTGGCGCTCAAGCACAAAAACAACCGCGACCCGAAGAACTGGAAAGGCTTCAAGTTCGCCATTCCCTTCGAGTACTCGATGCACAACTTCCTGTTGCGCTACTACCTGGCCGAGGCCGGCCTGAACCCCGACACCGACGTGCAGCTGCGCGTGGTGCCGCCGCCCGAGATGGTGGCCAACCTGCGCGCCGGCAACATCGACGGCTTCCTGGGTCCCGATCCGTTCAACCAGCGCGCGGTTTACGAAGAGATCGGTTTCATCCACCTGCTGACCAAGGACATCTGGAACGGCCACCCCTGCTGCGCCTTCGGCACCTCCACCGAATTCATCCAGAAGAACCCCAACACCTTTGCCGCGCTCTACCGCGCGGTGCTGACGGCCGCCGCCATGGCGCGCGACCCGAAAAACCGCGAACTGATCGCCAAGGTGATCGCGCCGCAGGCCTACCTGAACCAGCCCGAGGCGGTGCTGCAACAGGTGCTGACCGGCAAGTTCGCCGACGGCCTGGGCAACATCAAGACCGTGCCCGACCGCGCCGACTTCGACCCCATGCCCTGGCAGTCCATGGCGGTGTGGATGCTCACGCAGATGAAGCGCTGGGGCTACGTCAAGGGCGAGGTCAACTACAAGCAGATCGCCGAGAAGGTCTTCCTGATCACCGACGCGAAGAAGTACATGAAGGAACTGGGCCAGAAGGTGCCGGAAGGCAGCTATCCCAAGTTCACCATCATGGGCAAGGAGTTTGATGCGGCCAAGGCGGATGCCTATGCCAAAGGCTTCGCCATCAACAAGATGTCCTGACACAGGCGCACCGTCTTTCCCCTTCGCCCCTTCGCCATGAATATCTTCAAAACCCTGGGCTTTCGCGCCGGCATCGTTTCGGCCTTGCTGTTGGTGGTCTTTGTCGCCATCTGGTACGCCGCCACGGCCTCGTCGGCCGGCACAGGCGCCGGCAGCGCGGGCATGACGGCCGAACAGGTCGAGTACCAGAAGATGATGGGCAAAGACCCGGGCGCGGCCAAGGCCTCGGGCTTTCCCACGCCCATGCAGATGGGGGAGACCTTCGTCAGGCAGCTGCGCGACCCGTTTTACGATCGCGGGCCCAACGACAAGGGCATCGCTATCCAGCTCGCGCATTCGCTGGGCCGTGTGGGCCTGGGCTTTCTGCTGGCCAGCCTGGTGGCGATTCCCCTGGGTTTTGTGATCGGCATGTCGCCGCTGCTGCGCCGCGCGTTTGACCCCTTCATCCAGGTGCTCAAGCCCATCTCGCCGCTGGCCTGGATGCCGCTGGCGCTCTACACCATCAAGGACTCGTCGACCTCCGGCATCTTTGTGATCTTTATCTGCTCGGTCTGGCCCATGCTGATCAACACCGCTTTCGGTGTGGCCTCGGTCAAGCGCGAATGGCTCAACGTGGCCAGCACGCTGGAAGTCAGCCCCTTGCGCAAGGCCTTCCAGGTCATCCTGCCCGCGGCCGCGCCCACCATACTGACCGGCATGCGCATCTCCATGGGCATCGCCTGGCTGGTCATCGTCGCCGCCGAAATGCTGGTGGGCGGCACCGGCATAGGCTACTTCGTCTGGAACGAGTGGAACAACCTCTCGCTCACCAACGTGATCTTCGCCATCCTGGTCATAGGCATTGTCGGCATGCTGCTGGACCTGGCGTTTGCGCAGTTGCAGAAGGTGGTCACCTATGTGGAGTGATCCTTCTACGCGCATACCCGTCGCCACACCACCGAAAGAACACAGCATGCAGGGATTTCTCAAGATCGAAGGGCTCAGCAAGACCTTCACGCCCGGCAGGCCGGTGTTTGCCGATGTGTCCTTCAGCATCAGCAAGGGCGAGTTTGTCTGCATCATCGGCCACTCGGGCTGCGGCAAGACCACCATCCTCAATGTGCTGGCCGGGCTGGACAGCGCCAGCGCCGGCCATGTGTTTATGGACAAGCGCGAGATAGGCGGCCCCAGCCTGGAGCGCGGCGTGGTGTTCCAGAGCCATGCGCTCATGCCCTGGCTCACGGTGCGCAAAAACATCGCCTTTGCCGTGGTCTCGCGCTGGCCCGACTGGACGGCCGCGCAGGTCAACACCCATGTCGAAAAATTTGTCGCCATGGTGGGCCTGTCGGCCGCCATCGACAAAAAGCCTTCCCAGCTTTCAGGCGGCATGAAGCAGCGCGTCGGCATCGCCCGCGCCTTCGCCATCCAGCCCAAGATGCTGCTGCTCGACGAACCCTTTGGCGCACTCGACGCGCTGACCCGCGGCACCATCCAGGATGAGTTGATGGCCATCGTGCGCGAGACCCAGCAGACGGTCTTCATGATCACCCACGACGTGGACGAAGCCATCCTGCTGGCCGACCGCATCCTCTTGATGAGCAATGGCAGCGACAACGAGGGCGTCTACGCGCCCGGCCGCATCGCCGAAGAAGTCGTCAACCCGCTGCCCCGCGAACGCACCCGCGCCGGCCTGCACCACCTGCCCGGTTACTACGAGCTGCGCAACCACATCGTCGATTTCCTGGTCACGCGCGCCAAGGCGCATTGACCGCTGCTTTTTTCTTTCACTCTTTCAAACCACCTCAAACCCAGGAGCCAAAAACCATGAACCGCAACGACATCACCGAAAAAATCATCACCGTCAAAGTCAGCAAAGGCATCACCTGGGAGTCCGTTGCCAAAAAGGTCGGCCTCAGCAAGGAATGGACAACCGCCGGCTGCCTGGGCCAGATGACCTTTGACGCCAAGCAGGCCAAAGTGATCGGCAAGATATTCGGCCTCACGGCCGAAGAACAGAAGTGGCTGCAGGTCGTGCCCTACAAAGGCTCGCTGCCCACGCCCGTGCCCACCGACCCGCTGATCTACCGCTGGTATGAAATCGTGAGCGTCTACGGCACGACCATCAAGGAACTGATCCACGAAGAATTCGGCGACGGCATCATGAGCGCGATCGACTTCAGCATGGACATCGTGCGGCAACCCGACCCAAAAGGCGATCGCGTCAATGTGGTGTTGTCGGGGAAATTTTTGCCTTACAAGACGTATTGATCTGCTGAAAGTTCCAACCATCTACTCAGCCGACTCTGACATGCACAGCAGGTTGAAGTCCGGTTGAACGCCCAGCTCAGCGGACGGATCTGGCCCTTGTGTGAGCATGAACCGAGATTGCTACAGCTGCAATAACTGATGAACAAGGTCAGTGACGCCAAAGATCGTCATGAAAAGAAGAAAAGGCGTGACGACCATAAACAGTGCCAGTCGCACGAGAGAAACCGGCCAGAACTCTAAAAACTTTGTGGCTTTCCCCTGCCGCGGGATAAAGAGCTCATGAACCCATACAAAGGTGAGCAGGGCCGTCGTTGCCGCGGCCTGTAGCGCACCCGCCATTTCCTGAGCAGTTTTTGACAGGAACAGCATTGCAATCAAGGATGCGAGTGCGGGCGCGATGCAAACCAGGAAGATGATTCCAAAGTATTTAGCTATCCAAACAGCCCATCGCTGAAATGTAGGAGGTGTGCGCATCTTCCTAATTACCGTTTGATTGAAGTGGCTTGCCGCAGGCGTGCCCGCCTGAACGAAGGGCCAGGCGTCACGGCAACGCTGAGAAGTATTCGCGAAACTTCCACCTAGTTACCAGTACGTAGATTCGGCCGCTTTCGCAGAACCATTGCTGATGCTGCTCGACTCCCAAGGTGCGGATTCGCAAAGTTACCCAGTCCGTTCCGCGCTCCATGACGTCGAATTTCTCGAAGAAAAGATCCGCGCGAGTCTGCTCTCCCTCAAGGTATCCACCGCCATAGCCAGGCCCATAGACCAGAACCAGGCTCCCGAAGAACTTGTTCTCGAAGAATGCCCTGGCCTTCTCGGTGACCTCGGGATGCTTTCGCATGTCTTCAAGCGTCAGCGCTTCGTCGGACTTCCACCGTCCAAGAAAACATTCTGGAATGTCAGCCGAGAAGGCATGGAGGGGCATCAGAATCAGAGCGGCGATGGCAAAGAAGTTCTTCATGAGGCCTAGGTTCAAAGCGACCTCGCCTCGACCGGGAGCTTAGTTTGCATCAGAAGAAGGCTTGGAAAAGTATCGTTTAGCCTTCGAAGAGAACGCGAGAGCGTAGCCCCACCAAGCAAAAAGGAGGGGAAACATGATGAGGCGGGCAAGGTTCCCGCCTACCCGCTCGGCATCATTGGCGTAGAACGTGGTGTCGGGCCTGAAGATACTGAAGGCGGCGAGGGCGACGATCAGCATCACACCAAGCCACCGGCTCCATGGGTGCCTGCAATACAGGCTGTATGTAGCTGCGAGAAAGGCGGCAATGAGCGCCAAACGCCACGCCAAGGAGCCGACCAAGAGACCAAAGCTTCGAATTTCGCTCCAGTGCGTAAAAATTGTTCCGACAAACTGGGCGCTACCGATGACGAAGAGCAAGCCAGATGCCAGAAGACAGATGATCAGCAGCCAAACCGCCACGGGCCTGGGAGCGGCCTCCCGCAGCAAGGGCATCTCCGTCTTGGCCTGGGGTGGTGCGTAGGGGTTGTATTCCATTGGATAGGGATCCTTTGTCAAAAGGGGGCTCGAATTTTGTACCGGCCTCGCCGATCCCATACCGCAGGCCGTCAAGATTGACGACCGACCATGTCGATGACAAGTGCCACGGCGACAGCGACCACAAACAAGGCGATCACGGCCCCGACCGCAGCCAGCAAAGGCTTGGACCAGCCGCGTCGCGGGTAGGCCTTTCCGAATTTTCCCAGGACAAATGCCTGCTGTGACTTGCCGATGGCGTAGTACCAGCTGATCAGCAGGGCAAAGCCACACACGCGCCCAAGTGCGTCCACGCCTTTGGATTCCGGCAAAAACAAAGGAACGATGGCAACAAGCAGGATAAAAACAATGCTTCCGGTGACCCATTTCTTCGATCTCGCGGCTTTCTCTGGCTGCCCAAGCGCCTCCCAGTTGCGCATATGAAGGTAAGCCCCAAAGATGGGGCTAAAGAGCAGGCTCCAGCTGGCGGCGGCATTGGGATTCCAGAGTGCGGGCGCATTTTCGCCAGTTATTAACTCGTCGACGTCAGCGACTTGCGCCTGGGGTGGGGCATAGGGGTTTTGTTCAGGCATACGGATGGTTGTTGTGAAGGTTTCGCCTCAGCGCTTTCGCCGGATCATAAACACGTTGCGGGCGTGCTGGTGTACGGAGAGAAAACGCACCAGGCTCTCGCTCAAGCCGGGCGCAATCGGCAAGGCCGGATCACCATAAGAGGCGATCTGCCGGGCCGGGTCCAAAGGGACCTGCTTGAGCACATGGTTCATGCCCGGGATGATGCGCAGCTCGGCGTCTGGTTTCGCCGCGCCCAGCGCCATGGCTTGCGCGACGGAAACCTGGATATCGGTGTCGCCCTGAAGGATCAGGCATGGCACGCGGAGCTGCTTGATCTCCTGCGCAGGAACGCGTTTGAACCAGGAGATCAGATAAGGCTGGACGCTGGGCCGGTACAAAGCGGCCAAGGCCGCGGGAACATCACCGACCGCCTCACCCCTCTCCAGCGAGGACAGGATGGACTCGTTGCGCTCGGCCAGGTCCGCAGGCAGCTGGGACGCCAGCTGCTGCCGCAGGATGGTGGCTGCGCCCTGGGCCGCACCGGCAATGGAAACAAATGCGCTGACGGCCCGCCCTTGCGCGGCCAGCATGCCTATCAGGGAGCCCTCGCTGTGGCCCACCACGGCGACGCCTGAAAAGCGCGCATCGTTGGCCAGCAGGTCAATCCACGCGGCCGCATCTTCAACAAAATCATCCAGGCGCAGGTCGACCTCTCGCCCTGCCGCCGAGGCACTCGCACCCAAGCCGCGCTTGTCATAACGAACCGAGGCAAAGCCCGCATCGGCCAGGGACTGGGCCAGCATCTTGAGGCTGTCATTTTTCCCTTGAATACCCGCGCTGTTGCCGTCGCGGTCGGTGGAGCCCGATCCTGAAATGATCAGCACAAGGGGTATCTTTTTGTCGCTGCTCGCCGGCAGCATCAGCGAACCCGCGATCCGTCCGTGGATGGTGTTCAGTGAAATGGGCTGCTCGGTAGACGCCGCTACGGAAACTTGCACAGCCAATGCGGCAAGGGCGCCGGCGATGAGTTTTTTCATGGCTTGATACTCAGGTTTGGGATGGGCGCGACTGACTTCAGCACGGACATCGTGCGCCAGCCTGATCCCAAGGGGGACCGGGTCAATGTGGTTTTGTCGGGGAAGTTTTTGCCGTACAAGACTTATTGATGCCGCTGAGCAGCCCTAAAAGAACTCATTTGCGCTTCTTGATCGATGGCGCGCCCAGAAATACGCGCCGAGCTCATAGACCCAAAGGGGTGGGATCACAAGGACCATCATGCCCGGCAAGACAGGCCCGGCTATAAATCCCAGGCAGAGAATCGTCAGGGCAAAAAAGCCCGCCTGAAGGGCAATTGGGCCGGCCAGCGAAGCGGGACGCGCCAGTCGCAAACGTTGGAGGAAGATGGCTGTCGTCCGATACAAGACGTACATACCGCCAGCGACAAGAGCGAATTCAAAAGCCCAATGCGTGAACAGTGCCCACAGCGACCACCAGGCGCGCCGCACCCAATCCTCACGAAGCTGGTCCAGGCTTGAACCAACTGCAGGTTGGCCGACATGTACACGCGGCGCCCTGAACTGATCCGCGGCAAACGCCTGGGAGAGTTCTTGCGCACTCACCGGAGGGTCTGCGTAATAGCGATGGACAAGCGTGACCTCGTAAATACCCGAGCCCAGTTCATTCGAGAGCCGGTGCAACAGGACTTCCGCTACGTCGGCGTGAACATCCTCGACCACGATACGCCGCGCACAAGCTCCGGGCGCGGGAATATCCCTCGCCCGAAACTTCGTCGTGCAGCTTCCGTTGGAACACTGCATGAAGAATCGGTCTTCGAACCCCATGCAGGAAAGTGAATGGGCGGGCACTGACAGACCCCAAAGACCCGCCGCAAAGAGCACGGCGGCAGTTGCTCGAATGATCGAAAGCTGGTTCATGTTCTCCCGCAGTGTATGCCGCAAGACCCGCGATCAAACTTGACGGCTACGGTCTGGGCTGGACATGCAAGCCTCTTACTAAAGCTTGGTGGGGTCGCCGAGCATCTTGTTAAGCCGCACCGCCTCTTTGGCGAGGTGGCGCGACAAGGCGGCATTGACCTCATCACCCTCGTGAAACTCTCTCGTCGCCATTTCATACTTGCCGCCGGGTTTGAGCAGCGGGTCTATCTCGCGCAGGCGTTGCCCCCCGCCAGAAGCCGATGCACGCGGCTCTCCTCTGCGCGAATCAGCAGCACGGGGTTCGACAGATAGACCAGGTATCCCCATTTGATGGTTTCTTCAAATTTGGCGCTCCCCAGGACCGTGGTCCGCAACTGCTCGACCGTGACACGCGGCCAGCCGGGCAGGGCCGCGACGTAAGCGTCAGGGCTTGAGGCGGCAGTGGTTTTCTTCATCATGGCCAGTCGTGGCGCCGGGCAGGTGGATCATGTGCATCCTGCGGTCAGCAAGAACGGGAACACGAAGCAAAGAAACCGGCTTATCCAGGGAAATATCCCAGGGAGAACCCCGCACAGCCAGCAGGCGCTGTCGTTGCTTATCGGGACGCTCAATCTCAGCATTGTGGCTTTGTAAAGCTAGAGGCGGACGCCCGAGAGGATCGAGGATCGCGAGACGTGGAAGGTGGCCGGGTATGAGTACAAAGGCGTGACCGCAGGTCAGCCCCAAATGACGATGCCGGCAGAATGCAGCCACAATGGCCGGCGCACCTCGGGCTGCAACCAGTTCTAAAGCGTGCACCACGTTTTGTGGTGTTGGTTGCCTGATATGCACCCATCGACTTCTGATGTCCGGCCGCATTGCTACAACAGCACGGCGAATGTCCGCATGCGAAGCACCTGCCCACTGCCGCGCCCGCGCGCCAAACAATCTCAGAGCTTCCTTGCGCGACGTTGGCGTGCCGGACGCCGATAAGCACATTGCTGTGGCATAGACCGCGCAGTAGTCGGACTGAATGCTTTGACGAATAAACAAGTGCTAGCCTTTTCCCGTTGCGGAGCCAAACCCGCGAAAAGGAGCTTGCGCTTTTTTCGCTGCAGCCTTCTTGGCTGGCGCCTTCTTTGCGGCCACTTTCTTGGCTGCTGGCTTTTTGGCTACCGCCTTCTTGGACGCGACTTTGAGAGTCAATGACTTCTTCGCTGTAGCCATGATCGCCTGCCTTTCAGAATTAGCTGATCGCTTTAAAAGCGTCGGGTGCTCCTTCAGCCTCCGCCAGGTTCATCGCCAGACGTACAGAATCGGTACCAGCCAATGGCACTATCAAGCCTAGCCAGAACGACTCGTCGGCCATCGTGGTGTATGTGGCATAGCCATCCTTGACGGGACACTCTGCAACCAACCCGGGAGTGAAGGTGTTGTGAAACAGCCAAAACACTTTCGTTGCAGTGCTGCCATCCGGCACTTTTACCTGTGTTTCGATCTGGCACTGCCTGCCCCCCACATTGCTCACCTTGGCCGAGACGCGATAGCCTTGTGCATCGGTAGGCCCGAAGTCCTTCATGGGTTCATCGTCCATCGCTTGAGCGGCAGAGTAACGACTGGTCACGTCCTTGATGGTTCTGTCATCCACGCCGCCTACCCTCAGCACTGTCTCCGTACTACTCAATGTTTCTGCGGGCACTTTGTACAGCGGCTCTTTTCGGAATTTGACTTCGATATCGTTGATACGTGCGGACAGATCGGAATATGAACTGCGCAATTCGGCTGGCAAGAACCGCATAGCCCATAAGTAAACGAGCAAGAAGCCGAAGAATGCAAACGAAATGGCGATGACAATGCCAGGCGTGCCGTTACCGGCACTAGCACTTCCAGAAATCGCCTGCGTCAACCAAACCCCGAGGACACTGGACCGCTCTTCGATGGCCTTCAGGTTCACCAAGCTCAACCCCACAATCATGGTTGTCAGCCAGTCGGCGATGCGTTCCAGGCTCGTATTGGGGCGGATCCCCTGTTGTGACTTCTCGCCATTGCCTTCTTTCGCCTGTGCGCCTGCGCTGCCCCAGTTAGGCGAGCCAAACAGCAATCCGAGCATCCCACCAGCCGAAAAGGCGCCGACGCATGCAAGTACCGCCACACATCCACCGGTAAGGCTGTTCCAACCTCCGGCACTGCGCGACGCCAAACCGTATATGAAGGCGCAAAGGAGACCGATAAGCGAAGAGAAGGCAATCACCACAATGGCCAGCGCAACTTGAGAATTGTTGTTGTTTGGCGCAAGGATGCTCCACCCGAATCGAAAAACTCGGAGCCGACACGTCACACATCCTTTGTTAAACATGGCAGTTAGCCCTTTCGCTTTTTTCCCAGCGCAGAGCCAAAGCCGCGGAATGGGGAATCCCGTCGGTCGGGGGCCGGCTGCGGAGACGGATTGGGACGCGGATCGGGATTCGGATTTCGGCCGATTGCAGATATCGATGACATGGTCTCTCCTCTTTAGCGTCGCGAGTTCTTCTTCGCTGAACCAAATCCACGAAATGGCGTTTCCGTTATCGGCTGGTTATTTGGTATCGGCGGTGTATGCGGAGGCGGAGGCGGAGGCGGAGGCGGAGGCGAGGGAGCTTGGGTCGCGTCAGTCATCGTGAACTCCTGTGTAAACATCGTTGCAGTGGTGCTGTTGCCGCAATAATTAAACGGCGATTGCCACTGCCTGTCATCCTCTAGATAGAGGTCTAAAACACTCATGGCGGGCAATGCATCCGGGTTGCTCAGTCACGGCTGAGGTCCTCCTCCAATCGGAGGAGCTGTCAAGCAAGTCTTTGACATATAAGACATTTGGATTGATTCAGGCTGCGGAACGACACTGGCCGAAAGCCCTCATCCCAACCTTCTGCCGGAGGGAGAAAGAGTAAAAACCGAGGTCCAGGATTGACCGCCGATCAAGCGGCTTTCCTCCCTCTCCCCCTGGGAGAGGGCAGGGGTGAGGGCGGCGGCCTTCATGGAGGCAAAATGCCCCCATGAACTCCCTAAGCGGCATCCGCATCCTCGACCTCTCCCGCGTGCTCGCGGGCCCCTGGTGCACCCAGACTTTGGCCGACCTTGGGGCCGATGTGATCAAGATCGAGCGGCCCGGCACGGGCGACGACACGCGGACCTGGGGGCCGCCCTTCTTGAAAGATGCCGATGGCGCGGACACCGAGGCCGCTTATTACCTGGGCACCAACCGCAACAAGCGCTCGGTGACCTGCGACATTGCCCAGCCCGCGGGCCAGGCGCTGGTGCGGGAGCTGGCCGCGCACTGCGATGTGTTTGTCGAGAACTTCAAGGTCGGCGATATGGCGCGCTATGGGTTGGATTACGCCTCGCTCAAAGCCATCAACCCGCGCATCGTGTACTGCTCTGTCACGGGTTTCGGGCAGAACGGGCCTTATGCCGAGCGTGCGGGGTACGACTACGCGATCCAGGGCATGGGTGGGCTGATGAGCGTGACGGGCGAGCGCGACGACCTGGGTGGCGGGCCGCAAAAAGTGGGTGTGGCGGTGGCGGATTTGATGACGGGCATGTATGCGACGGTGGCCATCCTGGCCGCGCTGCGCCATGCCGAAAAAACCGGCGAGGGCCAGCAGGTGGACATGGCGCTGCTGGACACGCAGGTGGCCATGCTGGCCAACCTGGGCGCCAATTATTTGGTCAGCGGCAAGGCGCCGGGCCGGGCGGGCAATGCGCACCAGAACATCGTGCCCTACCAGGTGTTTGAAGTGGCGCCTGCCGCCGATGGCAGCAAGGACCATTTGATCCTGGCCGTGGGCAATGACTCGCAGTATGCGAAGTTTTGCACGGTGGCGAATATCCCTGAACTCGCGACCAACCCGCTGTTCGCCAAGAACCGCGACCGTGTGCTGAACCGTGCCAAGCTGGTGCCGATTCTGGAAGCGGTGATGAAGACGCGCGCCAAGGCCGACTGGCTGGCGGCGCTGGAGGCGGCGAAGGTGCCTTGCGGCGCGATCAACAACCTGGCCGAGGTGTTTGCCGACCCGCAAATTGAGGCGCGCAAAATGGTGACGGAGTGGCAGCACCCGGTGAAGGCCGATTTGAAGCTGGTCTCCAGCCCCATGCGCCTGAGCGCGACGCCGGTGCGCACCGATTTGCCGCCGCCGCTGCTGGGCCAGCACACCGATGAGGTGCTGCGCGAGCTGCTGAACTATTCCGACGCGAAACTGTCCGAGTTAAAGAGCGGCAAGACGATTTGACGCGGCACGTCCGCACAAGGAGCCGAGGCGATGAAACACAACTTCGTATTGGTACACGGCGCATGGCATGGCGGCTGGTGCTGGCGGCGTGTGGCGCAGGTCTTGCAGCTGGACCACCACAAAGCCTTTGCCGTCACGCTGACGGGCCTGGGCGAGCGGGCGCACCTGCTTTCGCCCGCGATCAACCTGGATACCCACATCAACGACGTGATCAACCTCATTGAAGCCGAAGAGCTGCACGAGGTGACGCTGGCCGTGCATTCCTACGCGGGCATGATTGGCACGGCGGTGGCCGACCGCATGGGCGAACGCCTCAAGCACCTGGTGTATGTGGATGCGGTGGTGCCGCAGCCGGGCGAAAGCTGGAGCAGCACGCACGATGCCGCCACGCAGCAAAAGCGCATGGCGGGTGCGCAGGCCACGGCGAATTTCAGCTTTGCGCCACCCGACCCGGAGGTCTTCGGCCTGCAGGGCGCCGACCACGACTGGGTGCAGCGCCGGCAGACGCCGCACCCGGGCAACACCTACCAGGCGCCGCTGGATTTTGATGTGCAGCGCGTAGCCAGCGTGCCACGCACTTTTGTGAGCTGCACCACGCCGGCACTGGCGACCATCACGCCCAGCCGGCTGCGCGTGCGCGACCCGCAATTCTGGGGCGGCGCCTGGCTGCCGAATTCGCGCGTGGTGGAGCTGGCCACGGGCCACGACCCCATGGTCACCGAGCCGGCGGCGCTGGCGCGCATCCTGCTGGAGTGCGCTGAATGAAGACGCTGGGTCGACGGGGCTTCACGGCGGCACTGGCGGGCAGCTTAGCCCTGCCCGCGCTAGCATGGCAGGAGCGCACACGGGTCAAAATGGCCACCTTGCCTGTGCCAGCCTCCTTGCCCGAAGCCGCCGGGCTGGCGGCAAAGCAGGGCAAACCGCTGGTGCTGCTGGTCAGCCTCCCCGGCTGTCCCTACTGCGAACTGGTGCGGCGCAACTACCTGTTGCCGGCCCGCAATGACTCCGGCCTGGAGGCCTGGCAGATCAATATCAACGACAACAGCACGCCGCTGACCGGCTTTGACGGCAAATCCACAACGGCCGCCGCGCAGGCCAAGGCCTGGAAGGCCACCTTCACGCCGACCGTGCTGTTTCTGGGCCCGGAGGGACAGAAGCTTGCCGAGCCCCTGGTGGGCGTGGCCGTCCCGGACTTTTATGGTGCCTATCTCGACGAGCGGCTGGTGCTGGCGAGCACGGCATTTTTCGCGCTGCGTTAGGGCTCGATCATCATGACGGACGAAGAATCGCTGCAGGCTGCCATCCATGAAGAAGTGGCGCTGCGGGCATATGACCCGCATTGGCCCGCGATGTTCGAGGCCGAACGGGAGCGGCTGCGCTTCCTGTTTGCCGATGACTTCATCGCGATCGAGCATATGGGTAGCACGGCCGTGCCGGGGCTGGCGGCCAAGCCAGTGATCGACATCCTGGGCGGTGTGGCCTCGATGCAAGCTGCCAGGGCGCTCGTGGCGCCGCTGTGCGCGCAGGGCTATACAGCGTCCGCCGAGTTCAACGCAACGCTGACGGACCGCCAGTGGCTGATGCGCTGGGCCGACGGGCATCGCACCCACCACCTGCACCTGGTGGTGCATGGCGGCCCGGTGTGGGACCAGCGCCTGCGCTTTCGCGATGCGTTGCGTGCGGACCCGGCACTGGCGTGGAACTATGCCGCGCTCAAAACCGAGCTGGCCGCGAAATACCCCGCTGACCGCGAGGCCTATACCGAGGCGAAGGCCGCCTTCGTGCGGTCGGTTTGCGAAGGCTGAGCCTGAGCTCCGCAGTTGACCGGCGCCTACTATTAAGCGCTTGAATCAGTCCGCTGGACCTGTACTGTTCTCCCCGGCCTGGTGTGGCGGCACAGGCTTCGGTGGTAAATTCAAGCCGTTCAAGCAGGAGAGCGCTGCCGTAAAGATGGCAGCCACCGAAGGCGCAAACTTCCATAATCGCTCAGGTCCCGTACTGCCCGGAAACACACAGCCGTCTGGAGAGACGCCGCATGCAATATGCGGCGCACCGAAGGAGCAAGGCCGAGGCGAAAGCCGCGGCTGAATCTCTCAGGTAACAAGGACAGTGGAAGCGGCCGCAAGCAGGTGATGGCTTGGCGGTTGCCACAATTCTTTCTTTGAATTCAAGCACCCCTCAAGGCATTGCGCTTGCGCAACTGCAATTTCTACTTGAGAAGGAATCGCCATGAAAGTCATGGTTTTGGGTGCGGGTGTCACGGGGGTCACGACGGCCTGGTATCTGGCGCAACGTGGGCATGAGGTCACGGTGGTCGAGCGGCGCGGCGCGGCCGCGATGGAAACCAGCTTTGCCAACGGCGGGCAGATTTCCGTCAGCCACGCGGAGCCCTGGGCCAACCCGGGTGCGCCGCTCAAGGTGCTGCAGTGGCTGGCGCGTGAAGACGCGCCGCTGCTGTTCCGGCTGCGGGCCGATATGAACCAGTGGCTGTGGGGCCTGGAGTTTTTGCGCAACTGCACGCCGGCGCGCACCGCGCAAAACATCCGCCAGATCGTGAACCTGGGCATGTACAGCCGCGGCGCGCTGCAAAAGCTGCGGGGCGAACTGGGGCTTGAGTATGACGCGAAGACCCAAGGCATCCTGCACTTCTACACCAGCCAGGCCGAGTACGACGCGGCGCAGGAGCCGGCGCGCATCATGCGCGAACACGGCTGCGAGCTCGACATGAAAACCGCCGATGAATGCGTGGCCATAGAGCCCGCGCTGGCGCAATGCCGCGGCAGCATCGTGGGCGGCAGCATGACGCCCAGCGACGAGTCGGGCGACGCGCAGGCCTTTACTTCAGCGCTGGCCGCGCGCTGCGAGCAGGCGGGCGTGAAGTTTCTCTACAACACCAACATCCTCGACGTGCTGGCCGGCGGCGGGCGGCTGGAGGGTGTGCTGGCGGCCAGAGGCAGCGGCGAAGCGGGCGGGCGTGTGGAAACCCTGAAGGCCGATGCCTACGTGATGTGCCTGGGCGCCTTCAGCGCGCCCTGGGCAAAGCGGCTCGGACAAAGCCTGCGCATTTACCCGGCCAAGGGTTATTCGGTGACGCTGCCGGTGATCAATGAAGCGGTCTCTTACCAGGTGAGCCTGACCGACGACGAATACAAGCTGGTGTTCTCGCGTTTGGGCAATCGCCTGCGCATTGCGGGCACGGCGGAACTCAACGGCTACAACACCGAGCTGAACCTGGTGCGCTGCCAGGCCATCGTGCGCCGAGTGAAGCAGCTTTTCCCGGAAATGACGGACGGCGAAGGCGCACAGTTCTGGACCGGCCTGCGCCCCGCAACGCCGAGCAATGTGCCCTACATCGGCAAGAGCAAGACGAGTAACCTGTTCCTCAACACGGGCCACGGCACGCTAGGCTGGACGCATGCCTGCGGATCGGGCGCGGCGATTGCCGACATCGTGAGCGGGCGCGTGCCGGAGCTGGACTTTGCGTTTACCGGCATGCCGGCGCCCGGCCGCACCATGGCTTTGTCGAGTATGGCGAAAGCCTGAGCGCGGGCGGGCGCAGCGTCAGCAGGCTTTGGGCGGACACGGTAATATCGCCCTCCGTTCATCAGCCAGCTTATGCAGCCATGACACCCACCACGAACACACCGCCCGAGGGCCTGCCCATTTATCGCCTGCTCACAGGCCCGGATGACGCGAGCTTTTGCCACCGTGTCAGCGAAGCCCTCGCACTGGGTTACGCGCTTTACGGCTCGCCGGCGGCGACCTTCAACGGCGAGCGCGTGATCGTGGCGCAGGCGCTGCTCTGGCCTTCGGCAAGCAAGAGCGGCGAATGAGCGCGTCCCGGCCCCTCAACCCCGCGACGCTGCAGGCCATGGCGGATTTCCCGCGCCAGCTGGAGGCGTTTTACGCGGCCATTCCCGAAAGCCACCGGAACTGGACGCCGCCATCGTGGGAGGGCATCCCGAGCGAGACCTTCTCGGCCCTGGGACAGATCTGCCATGTGCGCGACATTGAGGTGGACGGCTACCACGTGCGCATCCGGCGCACGCTTTCGGAAACAAACCCGGTGCTGGCATCGCTGGACGGCTATGCGCTGGAGCGGGAACGCGGCTATGCAACAACCGATGCGCGGCAAGCCCTGGCGGCGTTTCGCGCGGCGCGCGCCACAACCATGGATATGCTCACGGGCCTGGCACCCGGAGCACTGGAACGCACCGCCGAATTCGAAGGCTACGGCGCGCTGACATTGCGCAGCCTGGTGCACTACCTGTGCAGCCATGACCAGCAGCACCTGGCCGGCCTGCAGTGGCTGCTCGGCAAGATGGATGCGGCCGGCGCCACGAGGGCCGACGGCAATTTGTAACGCCGCCCTTATCAGGAAAGGCGCTTTTCGCGCTACCTTGTCGGCCCCTTTTTCAGTAAAAAAACCACAGCTGGGCGGGGGTATTCCCGCTTTATGACCCTTTAGAGTCGGCCCACTTGTAAGTAGAAGTTAATTCAGCCTCACACTGAGGAAACGGCTTCGCGGCCGTGCTTTCCGCAACTGCGGCTCAATCAATGACTACTGGGATGATCGACATGAAGGTTTTATTGCGTAATGTGGCTGTGTTGTCGGGCGCGGCGCTGGCTCTGGGTTCTGCCGTGGCACAAACCGAAACTCCGCCCCCCAAAAAAACCAGGGCCGCTGCGGCGGCGCCGGTTGAAAAATTCACCGGCCCACGCGAAAAAATGGTCGTGGCCATGCCCAAAACCTACGGCAAGACCGAGACCATGGCCCTGTGGGGCGATTACTTCAGCCACCTGTCGCGCTGCGCCAATGTGGAACTGCAGAACGCCCAGGGCGACTCGCTGGAGCGCACCAGCAACGTCGACATCCTGGGCGAGAAGGAACTGATCGAGGCGCTTTCGACCGGCAAGGCCCAGATCGGGCAAGTGAACCCCGGCCTGGCCGCGCAGATGGTGACCGCCGGGCAGGCCGCGCCCTTCGCGGTGCCGGGCAACAAGGCGACGGGCCAGCGCAATTCCTACAAGCTGATTTTGATCACGCGCATCGACAGCCCGTACAGGGAGCCCAAGGACCTGGTGGGCAAGAAGATCGCGCACACCACGCCCACCTCCAACTCGGGCAACCTGGCGCCGCGCGCGCTGTTCCCGGCCCTGGGCCTGACGCCGGACAAGGACTACGAGGTGGTTTTTTCGAACGGGCATGAGCGCTCGGTGACGGGCGTGATGCATGGTTTTTACCCTGCCGCCGCCGTGGCCAGCGATTTGTACCAGCGCATGGTCGTCAAGGGCGACGTCAAGGGCTCGAGCATTCGCACGATCTGGGAAAGCCCGCCCTTCATGACGGAGACCTGGACCATGAACAAAGAGGTGTCGCCGGAGCTGCAGGCCAGGGTCAAGAAATGCTCGTTCAGCTACAGCTTCTCGCCCACGCTGAAGAAGCAGCTGCCCGGCAACGACACCTTCCTGCCGATCAATTTCGACCGCGATTTCGCCACGGTGATGCAGGTCTATCGCTCCACCCAAAAGAAATAAAGCCCCCACGCTTTTCACTTCGTGTAATGCGCTGCCCCCCGGGGGGGCCGCCCGCCTGCGGTCTGGCAAAGCCAGTCCCGCGGCTCATGCTGGGTTGAAGAGTCCTTGGGCACAAACCTGGTGGTGGGGTATTTCACCAGCGGGGGCCGAGGGTCCGGCCTTGGCCTGTCCTTAGCCTGTCGAAGGGCCGGCCCAAGGCGCCGCCCCCTTGAGGGGGAACAAGCTACACGCAGTGAGCCTGGACGGGCGTGAGTGCTTTCACGGCGAGTTTGCTTTTGCCGCTCAGGCGCATGGCCTGCAGTGCCGTACGCGTGCTGGCCGGCAAATCCAGGCCTTGCGCCAGTTTCAGTTCCAGCAGCAGCTCCAGCAGGGGCGACAGGTCTTTGCGCGGTGCGCCGGACTCCACCTCTGCCATGGCGCACAGCAATGCGAACACGGCGGCAGGCATGGCGGCATGGGCCTGCGCGGCGGCTGCCAGGCTCTTTGCCAGGCGCGGGCCTTTGACGAGCGGCGTAGCCCACAGGCGCGCCAATGTCCGGCCCATGGCCGTCACGTCCAGGCGCCCGTCTTGCATGCTGCGCACCAGCGCGTCGACCGCCAGTGCGCCCTGGCCCGGTTCTTTGCCGGCCAGGCCCACGGCTAGCAGCAGGCATGCCATCGGCGTCATCGGTGTGGTGGGCTGAAGCAGCACATCCAGGTAGGCGCGGTTTTGCCACTCCGCTGCCCACCAATCCACATTGTTGCCAAGGGACCGTGCGCCTTCGGCAAAAAAAGGCTCCAGGTTGGAGGGCTGCAGGCTGGCGGCAAAGCCGATGGTGGACGCGTCGATTTCGGTTTGCCATCGCTCGCTCGTCAGGTGCTTTGCGCACAAAGCCATACCGTGGTGGTGCGAGCCAGCTCGTTGCGGCTCGGGCCTGCAAGTGATATGCAGGGTGTGAAATACGGCATAGCCGGCTTCGCTGGGCTCGCTGCTGCTGACATGCCAGTCCAATTGCGCGGCAGCCGGGCCATCGGGGCCCAGGCCGCCAAAGGCTGCCAGCGTGAGTGGATCGTCCATGCGGGGTGAGCGTATGCGGGCAGCAGCCACGAACAATGCTTGCGCAGCGTCATCATGCGGCACGGCCACCGTGTCCCCCAGCGCATGGCGAAGGGCTTGCACCACCGGTTGGTCCCTCAACGTGCAGGCCTGTTGCAATGCGCCGCGGGCGGCGTCCGCGTCCACGCTGGCGGGCACCAGGCGCATCAACGCAAACACCTGCTCTGACAAGGGTAAGACCGCATCCGCCTGCCGGCAGGCCGCGATGCGTGCCACCAGTTGCCGTGGGTCTATGAAGCCGCCGCGGTGCGTGGGCGCAGACAAAGGTGTCAGGCCCAGGCCGGCAGCGGCTTGCGACATCAGGCCGAGCGTGCGCTGGGCGATAAAGTCATGGGTGCTGACCTTGCCTGCCGAGGAGTCCATGGATGCCATGTCGGCGGCTTGGTCGCCCAGTGCGCACGCCATAAGCTGAGCCAGCGCAAAGCCCAGCGGCTTGCTGCTCCAGTCCAGGCGCCTGGCGCGCTTCTTCAAAGCCAGGAACGCCGCCCGGTCTGCCGCGGGTATCGGGGCCAGGCGTACCAAGGCTTCTGCCACGCGCTCCCACTCGTCTACATCGGCCGGATTTTCCAAGGCGTAGGCCATGCGCTCGACCAGGTCGGCTACCTGGGCCAGGGGTTGCAACGCGCGGCTGGCGTCAAGCGGCGAGAGCCTGGCAGGCGCGGGAAGCAATGCAGGGGCCGATGCACCGGCGCCTGCCGGCGGCCGCGTGCTGGCCACTGCAACGGCTTGCGCAACGCCCACCAGCTTGCCCAGCGCGGCCTGGTTGACGGCCGACACAAACGGCAGGTAGCCGCGCGCCACCTCCTGGCCTACAGCGTCCAGCCCCCAGCTTTGCAGGCAGGCAATGACTTTTTTCTGCACGTCCGGGGCCGCATGGGCCAGCGCATGCGCGGCCATGGCGCTGATGCCGGCGGCACGCGCGGGCGTGTCCCTGACCACCTGGCCTAATAGCTCCAGCCCCGACAGCACGCGGCCTTTGACGGCGGAGGTCACCACGGGCTGCATGGCCTCGCAGACCTGCGTATCGTCTATGTGGCCCGCCTTGTACAGGTGCTCGAGGGCATCCATGGCCAGGCCCACGGTGGGCGCAATACGGCTGTGGCACAGCGCCAGGTAGCGGGGTGCAAAGGCGGCCATTTCATCCACGGCGGGGGCCAGGCGCTCGTGAAAGCGCGAGAACCAGCCGGACTTGAATTGCGGCCAGTCGCAGGCCAGGGCACCCAGGGTTTTGTCAAGTAACTGGGTTCGGGTATAGACGCCGCGTTCGCACAGGGTCAGGAAAGCCTGGGTCCAGGTCAGCGCCGGGTCGTGGCAATACTTTTCAACGGCCGCAAAGCTGCCATCCGATGTGCCCTCGTGGCCAAACAGCTGCAGCAGATGCGGTGCCAGGCCGGGGTCCGCGTCCACGTGGTTGAGGACAATATTGGACTCGGCCCGCAAGTCACCAAAAAAGAGCGCTTGCAGATACTCGTCGGTTTGCGGCCGCTCGATCAGCCCGGCGACGATGGCGCGGTGAACATGGCGCCGGTAGTGCCAGTTGTGCTCGCCACGCAGTTGCTCCTCAATGGGCTGGCTTGACGGCGCGGGCTGATAACGTTGCCTGAAAGCGGCAATGTCTTGCACGCCGATGTGCATCCAGTAGTCCGCCGCTGGATGCCCGGAGGTGCAGAGGAAGCGGGCCAGGTCGATGGCGCGAAACAGCCTGTTGGCCTGGTGCTTGTCCAGGGCCTGGGTCGGGTTCGCGGGGTTGGGCTGCTGCGGCCTGAGCATGCGCCAGCGCGCGTGTACCAGCCGCTCCACGGCAGGCAGGCTGGCGGCGCGTTCGGCGGGGCTCATGGCATCGACCAGGTCCATCACACCGGTGATGTCGCCGGCCAGTATGCAAGCTTCAAGCGGCGAATCGCAGGCGGGCTGTGAATCAGTTTCTGGCATCGATTTGCGGAGGCTCGGAAGAGTTCAGGTTCAGTGCGGCTTGTGCGGCCAGCACGTGTTTGCACGGGCCGCGTTCACCCTGGTGTTTGGCAAACCATGGGCAGGTGCAGCGCATCAGGCCGTCCAGCTCGCGCACGCGGTAACTCACGTCGGCGCTTTGCACGAGCGCTTCCAGCGGCGTGGTGGACACCAGATGCACCGCCCCCTCGCGCAGGAGCGCGCGGGCATCAGCCAAACGGGGGGACATGTCTTCCAGCAGACTCAAGTCAAAGGGCAGCACGCGGTGGAAGTAGGCGCTGTGCGCCAGGTCAAATCCCACCAGGCCCGCGACGCCTAGCACCTGCAAGGCCTTGTCCACATCGGGCACTGGCCATTGCAACTGCTCGGCCAGCGCGCCCGGGCGCAAGGCATCTTGCCAGTTGAGCTGCGCGCGCACTGCGGAAACGGGACGGCGTTCGTCCGCCAGCATGAGCGCATGCAGCGCCTGACCCTCCCCCGAGAACCCCCGCCAGACCTCGGCGCTGAGCACCAGCGTCAGCCGCATGTTTCCAAAGTCCAGGCACCAGGCGCTGGCTTGCTGTTGGGCATCGGCGTACAAAGTCAGGGTTTTGGCCTTGGGCAACAAGCTTTCCAGCACACGCAAGCGGGTGCTGTCGGTAAAGCGCACACCGGTGCCATCGCCCTGCGTGGTGGTTCGCAGGCCTTGCGGGCCGGCCATCACCCAGAGCGGTGTCTTGCTCGTGGAGGCTTTGGGCAGGCCGCGCAGAAAACGCAAGGCAGGGATGGCGTCCACTTCAAATACCTTGTGCATGGCGGCCTGGTAAGCCTGCACGGCCACCATGCTGCGCAACCAGCGCAGGGGCAGTTCCACTTTTTTCTCTACCACCGAGGCGCCCGCCGTGCGCAGCGAGAATTCGGTGCGCCCGACCGACAGCGCCAGACCATCGGCATCCCGCACCTTGGCCAGCGCGGCGCGCATGGTGGCATTGAAGTCGATATTGGTCGTTCCCTTGCCGGCGATGTCTCCTGTGTAGGCCTGCGGCTCCATGTCCACCCGTATGTAGGTGCTGCAGCAGGCCGAAAAACCCTCCAGCCGCAACATGCCACCGCCGGATGTGACCACGGGGTCGGCCAGCATGATCGCCAGGCCCACGCTGTTGGCTGGCGTGAAAAAACGTGAACCCACCAGCAGGTGCACGGCGCTGAGCAGCTGCGCGGCGAGTTGTGGCTGGTGCAGCACGCCGTCAAAGAAATGCGGGTGGGGACTTGCGCCAGGGGACGAAGTGGCCAGCCTCATGTGCGCGCCGCCGGAAAATTCCAGTGACGACGGTTCGGCGTAGCGATAGGTGTGGGCGAAGTGGGCCATGAACGGAGCGATGATGTCATATCCGGTTGGGGGCCGCGGGACTGGCTTTGCCAGACCGCAGGCGCCGCCCCCTTGAGGGGGGAACAAGCTACACGCAATGAGCTTGGACAGGGGGGAGCCTCTAGCCTCCGGTGAGCCTGGACGGGCGTGATTCGCTAAGCAAGGGGTGCACGGTGCCCCAAAGGCTTTCGTCGAGCACGCGCTGCAAAGTGCGCAACAGCTGGTCGTTGGAGGTGTAGGCCTTCACCAGCACGGCTTCCACGCGATCGCTTTCCTTGGAGACCGTGTCGCTCGCGGAGAACACCACCACGGGCGGCGCTGGGTTCAACGCTTCTATGGTGTCCAGCAGCTCCCAGCCGGAGCCGTCTTTCAGCGTGAGGTCGAGGAGCACCAGGTCGTAGTGGTGCTTGTCCAGTTGTTCGCGCGCCTCGTGCAGCGAGCCGGCGAACTCAAAGGTCGCGAAATCCTGGGCAATGGTGGCGGCGATGCGCTGGATGTCCAGGTCGTCCTCGACATGCAAAATGCGCGGCCTGCCTTCGGCCATGTTGGCAATGGCGCGCTGAAGGCTGAGGATGAGCTTGTTTTCGTCGATGGGTTTTTCGAGCCAGGTCGAAACCGCGAGCGGCTGGTTGTTGAATTCCAGCTCGCCGGCCTCGGCATTGGCCGACACCACCACGATGGGCAGCTCGCGCGTGCGCTCTTCGCGGCGCAGCGATCTGATCAAGCTGATGCCGTCCAGGTCCGGCAGGCCCAGGTCGACGGTCATGGCGGCGTAGGGCCTGCGCACGACCTGCTCCATGGCCTGATCGGCGCGGTGGACCAGGTCGGCATCAAACCCACCTTTGTCGAGCATCAGCTTGATCAGATGGGCGATGTCGCGGTCGTCCTCGCAGACCAGGATCAGTGGCCTTGCCGGCCCGTTGTGCCTGGCCTTGTTTGCGGGGGCGCTGACTTCTTCCACCGGCAGCGCAGCCGCTTCTGGCAGCTCGAAATAGAAAACCGTTCCCACTCCTGTCTGCGAGGTGAAGCCCACGCTGCCGTTCATGCGCTCCACAATCGCGCGCGAGATATTCAAGCCCAGGCCGGTGCCGCCTTTCTGCCGGGTGTCCGATGTATCGGCCTGCGAGAACTTCTGAAAAATGCGCTTGCGGAACTCTTCGGGAATGCCGGGGCCGCTGTCAATCACCTCGACCCTGACCCGCCTGTCGCGGCACTGCAGCCTGACAAACACGGTGGATTCGGCGGGTGAGAACTTCACGGCGTTGGAGATCAGGTTGGTGGCGGCCTGGGTCAGCCGGTCACTGTCGACACTGACTCTGACTCCTTCCGTCCGTACATCCAGGGCCAGTTTGACCTTGTGCTGGCCCGCGAAGCCTTCATTGGCGACGAGGATCTGTTCCAGCAAGGGCCGCAGCTCCACGGCCTGCATATCGAAACGCATCTTGCCGGATTCGATTTTTTCGCTGTCGAGGATGTCGTTGATGAGCCGTATGAGCCGCTCGCAATTGCTGGTGGCGATGCCGACGAGGTTCTTGGCCATAGGCGGCAGGTCTCCGGCGACGCCGCCGACGATCAGGCCGAGCGAGCCGCGTATGGACGTCAGCGGCGTGCGCAACTCATGGCTGACGGTGGAGACAAACTCGCTCTTCATGCGGTCGACACGCTTGAGCGCGGTCACATCGGTGCCCAGCGAGTAGAAGCCCAGCACCTTGCCTTCATCCTCGCCTTCGCCGTAGCGCGGAAAGTACTGCATGACATAGTCGCGCACCTGGCCGTCTGTGGTTTGCTGGACGCGGTCATACTCGGCCGCGTAACCCGCCAGGGCCTCCTCGATCTTGACGCGCTCTTTTTCGTAGAGCTCCTTGCCCATCATCTCGCGCATGGTCTTGCCGCGGACCTGGTCGGGTTTGAGGCCAAAGCGCTCTTCGTAGGCGAGGTTGTGGAACTGGAAGCGCTGCTCGGCGTCGATGTAGGCAATCAGCGCCGGCACGGTGTCGGTGATCTGGTGCAGCTGCGTTTCGCTGGCATGGAGCGCGAGGGTGCGCTCCCGAACACGCTGCTCCAGGGTTTCATTGGCGCTCTTGAGCTCTTCGTTGACGCGCTGGATGGTCGAGTGGCTGCCGATGAGGTCGACCGCCGCATACAGCAGCAGCACCACCAGCACCGCCGAGAAAATCAGCAGGTAGCGGCCGTAGCGCTCGCCCTCCACCCCTGCATTCTGCTGCTCGGCCGCCAATGCGTCGTTGGCCTCATCCAGCAGTTTTCCAGTCGGTGCCGAGGAAATGCCGACGAGGAGTTCATTGACTATTTTCTGTTCGCGCAGCACCGTCTGGATGTGCGCGCGGAAAATTCCCAGCCTGTCCGCTATGCCCGGCGGGGCAAGTTGCAGCTTGCCGTCAAGCCGGTCCAGCTCATCCTGTATCTCGCCCCCTTTTTCGCCGGTCGGGCTCTGGCTGTACAGCATGCTCGCAAGCAGCAGCCGGCTGACACTGCCCGAGATTTCCCGGAACGCCGACTGCGCGGCGCCGCGGCCTCCAAGGGACTGCTGGACGTCCTCCGCCGCCGTGGGAAGAAATGCCAGCGAGTTGCGCAGGATCGAATTGTGCGATTTGAATTGCTCGATCAGGGTGGCCTTGTCCTGGACAGCGCGCCGTAGCGTCGAGACCCTGGCCACCTCACCGGATGCATCGTGTTTGTGGGTGTCGGCGTCCGCCTGCATTTCCTCCAAGAGCCGGGCCATCTCGCCCTGCTGGTCGGCCAGCGCATCGTAGTGGGTGTTGATGCCGATCCTGGACTTCAGCACGTCCAGCTCCCATTGCGCGTCGAGCTGCTTCAAGTGCCGCAGCACGGCAATATCCTCAAAGTAATGCGACTCGTCGAAGCTCTGGGTTTTGCTGTACAGGAATACCAGGATGAACAGCAGCACGGCGCTGACCGCCGCCATGGGCACCCAGGCCAGTCGATTCGTTTTTTTCACGGTTTGGGGTCCAGTTCGCCGGTGAGGGTATTGAGGAAGCGGATGATGGCGTCCTTGTCTTCCTTGGAGGCGACACGGCCGAGCTGGTACCGAAACATGATGTCGACGGCCTCGTCCAGTGTTTTTGCCGAGGCATCGTGGAAGTAGGGTGCTGTCAGCGCGATGTTGCGCAGGCTGGGCACCTTGAAGACGTATTTGTCGCTTTCCACCTTGGTGACAAGGTAGCGGCCGAGGTCGGCCTCGGTCGGGTTGCCGCGTTTTGCGAAGTAGTCCCCCATGACGCCGAACTTCTGGAACATATTGCCGCCCACATTGACGCCTTGATGGCAGGCGACGCAGCCGTATTGCTTGAACTTCGCGTAGCCGGCTTTCTCCGCAGGGGTGATCGCATTGGCGTCGCCGCGCAGGTATTTGTCAAAGCGCGAGTTGGGCGTGATCAGGGTGCGCTCGAAAGTGGCGATGGCATTCTGGATGTTGGCCTTGGTGACGCCGTCCTTGTAGGAGGCGGCGAACGCGGCCTTGTACTTGGGGTCCTGCGAAACCTTCTGGACCACCTCCGCCCATTGCGAGCCCATCTCGACCGGGTTCTGCATGACGTGGTCGGCTTGCGACTCAAGCGATTCGGCGCGGCCGTTCCAGAACTGCTTGAAATTGAGCGCGGCATTGAGCACGGTCGGGGCGTTGACGCTGGTGAGGCCGCCATGAAGGCCCACCGAGCGGTCGCGCCCGTCGCCGCCGCCCTTGCTGATGTCGTGGCAGCTGGCGCAGGAGATGCGGCCGTTGCCGGAGAGGCGCGTATCGCGGAACAGCTGGCGCCCGATTTCCGCGCGGGCGGGGTCCTGTTTAAGCGTCAGGGGAACCGGTTGTATCGGTTCATCGAGCAAAGGCGCCGCGGCGGCGGCGGGCGATGCCCAGGCGGCTGTGGCTGCCAGAAGCAGCGCCGCAAGACGCGTTACGGCCGGGTGTGCACCGGCCTTCCCAGGCCGCATGCAGTGCCTGCTCCCGCGGACGTACGCCAACACCGACTTTGTTATTTGCACGGCTGCTGTCCTCCTGATCGTTAACTGCAACCAGTCTCAATCAGAGCACGTTTATCAGCCGCGCCGCAAGGGCATTTCCCGAGTGGGCATATTTACCAACACTATGTAAGAAAATGCTTCGCCTCCTTCAAATAGAGGAGAACGGGAATCGCCGGTGCGCTCAGTCTTTCGCCCACCCAGTTTGTTAGAACTTTTTATTTCATCGAGCCGAACACCTTCTTGAGGATGGCGCTGCCGGTGCCCACGGGGTCCTGGCGGATTTTCTTTTCTTCCTCACCGATGATGAGATAGAGGCCGTCGAGTGACTTGCCCGTTACGTATTGCTGAATGTTGGCGTCTTCTTTTTTGACCAGGCCGAACCCGGCGGCCTTGCCGGCGAACTCGTTGTATTTGTTGGCCAGCCCGACCTTTTCGGTGGCCTTGGTCACCACGGGCAGGAACTTCACGCCCAGGGGTGCGCGGGTCTTTTCAGCGAAGAAGGTGGTGACCGAAGTCTCGCCACCTGTGAGGATGTTCTTGGCGTCGTTCACGTTCATGCCGCGCACCGCGCTGACCAACAGGTCTTTGCCCATGGGCACGGCCGCCTCGGCGGCGCGATTGATGGAGGTGACCAGTTCGTCGATGCGCTTGCCCTGGCCGAAGTTTTTCAGCAGTTTTGACGCGTCTTCGAGGTAACCGGGCAAAGGAATTCGAACTTTTGGGTTGCCGAGGAATCCATCCGTCTTGCCCAGCAGGGCGACGGCCGCGATGGCGCCTTTTTCGAGGGCGGTTTTCAGGCCGGAGGTGGCGTCGGCGTTGCTGATGCCGGCCAGGTCTCCGAGCGATAGCGCGTGGGCCTGGTGGTAGGTGGCCAATATCAGTGCGCCCAACGCGCTGACGCCGGCCTGGTTAAAATTGCGACGTTGCATGATGAGGTCCTTCCCATGAAATTGACATCCAGCCAGACAGTATGCCGCATGGCGCTGGCCGGCATTTTGGCGCTGGCGGCCCTGGCCGCGCTACCCGGATGCACAGGCGCGCAGGCCGCGCCGGAGTCGACTTTCGTGCTCCTGGACGGCAGCAAAAAAACCACCGCCGACCTGAAGGGCAAGGTCACCCTCGTCAATTTCTGGGCCACCAGCTGCGTGACCTGCGTGGCCGAAATGCCCAAGGTCATTTCCACCTACAACAAATACCGGAGCCAGGGCTACGACACCCTGGCCGTGGCCATGAGCTACGACCCGCCCAGCTACGTCGTCAATTACACCGAAACGCGCAAGCTGCCGTTCAAGGTGGCCATCGACAACACCGGCGCGGTCGCCAGGGCCTGGGGCGACGTGCAGCTCACGCCCACCACCTACCTGGTGAACAAGCGCGGCGAGATCGTCAAGCAGTATGTCGGTGAGCCGGACTTCGCGGCGCTGCACCAGCTGATCGAGAAGCTGCTGGCCGAAACTTGAAGCGTTTCGCCGCCCCCAAATGAAAAGCCGGTTCAATGAACCGGCTTTTTTCTTGTCCCGCGGATGGAGATATCCCTCATTCAAGCATGCGCCGCGGAACTGGCTTTGCCAGGCCGCAGGTGCAGCCCCCTGCAAGGGGGGACAAGCTACACGCCGTGAGCCTGGACGGGGGTGTTACTGGTTTCTGAAGCTATCGTGGCAAGCCTTGCAGGTGCCGGCCGTGGAGGTGAACGCGGCCTTCAGCGTGTCGAGGTTGCCGGTTTTGGCGGCGGCCGCCAGCTTGYCGGTTTCGGCGACCAGCTTTTCATGGCCCTCCTTGAACTTGGCCTGCTCGGTCCAGATCTCGGGCTTGGCCTTGGTGTTGCCGCCTTTGTCGGTACCAGGTGCAAAGCCGGCCCATGGGAGCTTGGCCATGTCGGCCACGATGTCGGCGTTTTCAGCAGCGACTTTGGCGTCAAACGGGATACGGCCATTGGCCATGGCACCGAGGCGGCCGAAGTGCTGGCCCATGACAAACAGCGCGCTCTGGCGGTATTTGATGGCGTCTTCAGGCTTGGCAAACTGCGCCGAAGCAGGGGCGGCCAGGGCCATCAGGGTGGCGGCCGCGGCGATACAGGCAAATGCTTTCATGGGGATCCTCGTAGGTTTATTCTTGAGATGGGGACAATGGCAACGCAGCTTGCCTGTTGCCATGTGGCTGAGTTTAGCGGCGGTCGATAAGTTCCGCAGGAACTTATGCTCTACGGGAAAGCACCAAGCCTGCAGCGGGCCGGCCGCGGACAATGCCCTGCACAGAACAACCTACATGAACGAGGAGTGAGCATGTACACCAATAAAAACCTTCATAAGGTGCGCGTGTGGGATCTGCCCACACGGTTTTTCCATTGGGCGCTGGTCGCCTGCGTGATCGGCCTGGCCGTCACGGGAACGGTGGGGGGCAACGCCATGGTCTGGCACTTCCGCTTCGGCTATACGGTGCTGGCCTTGCTGCTGTTTCGCATCATCTGGGGTCTGGTGGGCGGGCGCTGGTCCCGTTTTGGCGCCTTCATCTATGCGCCCCAGAGCGTCATCAACTACCTCAAGGGCCAAGGCAAGCCCGAGCATGGCGTCGGCCACAGCCCTATCGGCGCCGGGTCGGTTTTTGCCATGCTGGGTTTCCTGGTCGCCCAGGTCGGCACGGGGCTGCTCAGCGACGACGAGATCGCGTTTGCCGGCCCGCTGACGCGCTTTGTTTCCAACGCCACGGTCAGCCTGACGACCAACTACCACAAGAACATCGGCAAATGGGTGTTGCTGGCGCTGGTGGTGCTGCACATCGCGGCCATTGTTTTTTACCTGAGCCGCAAGCACAACCTGGTGGGCGCCATGCTGCATGGTGACAAGGAACTGGTGGTGCCGGCGCCGCCCTCGCGCGACGACACGGTGTCCCGTGTGGCCGCGGTTTTGATCCTGGCTGTTTGTGCCGGCGTGGCCTACTGGGTCTCCACACTGGCGGCGCCGGCTTTCTGAGGCCCGCCGCAGGTCCAGGCCGGGGCTTGCACGGGGCGGTGCCGGCGTAAACCACGTTAAACTGGTTGTCGACTTTTCGCCGCTGACCCCGTGCAACGTCCCTCCATCCAGTTCATCACACCCGACTCACCTGAGGAGCTGGCCGCCACGCGGCTGATTTTTCGCGAGTACGCGGAACAGCTGGGCGTGGACCTGTGCTTCCAGAACTTCGAGGCCGAACTCGCTGAACTGCCGGGCGAGTACGACGTGCCCGAAGGCGCGTTGCTGCTGGCGCTGGTGGACGGTGATGTTGCCGGCTGTTGCGCGCTGCGCGCCCTGGATTCGGTCGACTACCCCAATGCCGGCGAGATGAAGCGCCTCTATGTGCGCAAGCCCTTTCGCCGTTTCGGCCTGGGCCGCCAGCTCGCGGAGGCCATCCTGGACGCGGCGCGCGTGGCGGGATACCACTCGGTGCTGCTGGATACGCTGGACGACATGGAGTCGGCGCGCGCGCTGTATGCCGAACTCGGATTTACCGAGATCCCGCCCTACTATCACAACCCCATCGCGGGGGCGCATTACCTCAAGGTAGATCTGTAGGGCCAAACAAAAAGCCACCGGGCTCGCGCGCGGTGGCTTCCTGGCGAGGAGTCTCCTCTCAGCCCTTGGCTTGCGCCAGCAATGTGGCCGCGTCGCTGACTTCAAATTTGCCGGGGCCTTCCACATTGAGGCTGGCAACTTTGCCGTCCTTGACGAGCATGGAGTAGCGGTTGCTGCGCAGGCCCATGCCGCGCGCGGACAGGTCCAGCGTCAGGCCCGCGGCTTTCGCAAAGTCGGCGCTGCCATCGGCCAGCATGCGCACCTTGTCGCCGGTCTTCTGGTCGCGCGCCCAGGCGCCCATGACGAAGGCGTCGTTCACGCTCAGGCACCAGATCTCATCGACACCGGCGGCCTTGAACTCGGCGAATTTCTCCACGTAGCCGGGCACATGCTTGGCCGAGCAGGTGGGCGTGAACGCGCCGGGCAAGGCGAACAGGGCGATGGTCTTGCCGGCAGTGGCCTTGGCCACGTCGACCGGGTTGGGGCCTATGCTGCAGCCATTGCCTTCGACTTCGGAAAATTCCATCAGTGTGGTGGCCGGAAGGGTGTCGCCTACTTTAATCATGGTGTGCTCCTCTGAAAATAATGGATAGGTTGAAAATCAACCTCCGCAGTTTAGTGCGGAGGCGGCTAGCGTGCGCTCACTGTGCAAAAGCCGATGAAGCGCTGAAGGTCATACCCGGCGCCGGCACAAATAAAAACGGCCCACCTAGGTGAGCCGTTTTTTTAGACTGGCGATCGCCGGCCCCAGGTCAACCCGGGACTTAAACGTTCACAGCCTTTTCAACCAGGCGGGTCACAACCCAGTTCTTGGTCTTGGAGATAGGACGGCTTTCGGTGATCTCGATCACATCGCCCATGTGGTACTCGCCCTTTTCGTCATGGGCGTGGTACTTGCTGGACAGGGACACGATCTTGCCGTAGAGCTCGTGCTTCACACGGCGCTCGACCAGGACCGTGACGGTCTTGGCGCGCTTGTCGCTCACCACCTTGCCGATCAAGGTGCGCTTGAGGGATTTTTTAGCTTCCGTCATTTTTTGGCTCCTTGCTTGACGATGGTTTCGGCCAGGATAGTCTTGGCGCGAGCGATGCTGCGACGCGTGGAGCGCAGCGTGGAAGTGTTGGTCAGTTGCTGCGTGGCTTTTTGCATGCGCAGGCCAAAGTGGGCTTTTTGCAGCTCTTTGACTTCAGCTTTCAGGCCGGCAACGTCTTTTTGGCGCAGTTCAGTAGATTTGGTCATTGTCATTTCCCCTTACTGGCCAATCATGCGGCTGACGAAGGTGGTGCGCAGCGGCAGCTTGGCGGATGCCAGGCGGAACGCTTCGCGGGCCAGCTCTTCAGGCACGCCGACGATTTCAAACACGATCTTGCCGGGCTGGATTTCAGCCACGTAGTACTCTGGGTTACCTTTACCGTTACCCATACGCACTTCAGCAGGCTTTTGGGAGATCGGCTTGTCCGGGAAGACACGGATCCAGATACGGCCGCCACGTTTGACGTGACGGGAAATCGCACGGCGTGCGGCTTCAATTTGACGAGCAGTCAGGCGACCACGGTCGGTGCATTTGAGACCGAAGTCACCGAACGCAACCGAGGAACCCCGGGTTGCGACGCCGGTGTTACGGCCTTTTTGCTCTTTGCGGTATTTTCTGCGAGCGGGTTGCAGCATTTTGATTCTCCGTTAATAGACCGATTACTCGGTCTTGGCACCGTCAGCTGCTGCAGCTGGCGCGGCTTTACGGACGCGCTTAACGGTGGTTTTCGGGGCTTCGCTACCTGGGGTAGCTTCAGCCGGCTTGTCGCTTCCATCTACCGGAGCGGTGTTGGTCGCACCGCGCGGTGCGCGAGCACCACGTGGAGCAGGACGGTCGGAACCAGGACGATCGCCAGGACGTGCATCACGGCGTGGGCCGCGCGGCTTGCGTTCTTCGTCGGCCGGTGTTTCCGCCATCTTGGCGCCTGGCGCATCGTTGCGGCCCAGCGTGTCGCCCTTGTAGACCCAGACCTTGACGCCGATCACACCGTAGGTGGTCTTGGCTTCAGAGGTGCCGTAGTCGATGTCGGCGCGCAGGGTGTGAAGGGGCACGCGACCTTCGCGGTACCACTCGCAACGAGCGATTTCAATGCCGTTGAGGCGGCCGGACGACATGATCTTGATGCCCAGGGCACCCAGACGCATGGCGTTTTGCATGGCGCGCTTCATCGCACGGCGGAACATGATGCGTTTTTCAAGCTGCTGGGTGATGCTGTCAGCGATGAGCTTGGCATCAATTTCAGGCTTGCGAACTTCTTCGATGTTCACGGCGACCGGCACGCCCAGCTGGCGGCTCAGTTCTTTCTTGAGGTTCTCGATGTCCTCGCCTTTTTTGCCGATCACGACGCCCGGACGTGCCGAGAAGATCGTGATGCGGGCATTCTTGGCGGGGCGCTCGATCAGAACGCGCGAAACCGCGGCGTTCTTGAGCTTGCCCTTGAGGTACTCGCGAACCTTGATGTCTTCAGCCAGCATGCCGGCGAAGTCACGGTTGCTTGCGTACCAGCGGCTGGCCCAGTTGCGGCTAACTGCAAGGCGAAACCCGGTTGGGTTGATTTTTTGTCCCATATCCTGCTGCCTTTAGTTGCCAACCACCACGTACACATGGCACGTGGGCTTGCTGATGCTGTTGCCGCGGCCTTTTGCGCGCGCGGAGAAACGCTTGAGCGTGGCGCCTTGCTCGACGTAGATGGTTTTCACCTTCAGTTCGTCGATATCAGCACCGTCGTTGTGTTCAGCGTTGGCGATGGCGGACTCAACAACCTTCTTGATGATTCCAGCAGCTTTTTTCTGCGTGAAATTCAGGATGTTGAGGGCTTGATCCACTTTCTTGCCGCGGATCAGGTCAGCGACCAGACGGCCCTTGTCGACCGACAGACGAACGCCCCGGAGGGTTGCACGTGTTTCCATGGTCTTTCCTTACTTTCTCACAACTTTTTTGTCAGCCGGATGACCTTTGAAAGTCCGGGTGAGTGCGAACTCGCCCAGCTTGTGGCCAACCATTTGATCGGTGATGTAGACAGGCACGTGCTGCTTGCCGTTGTGCACGGCGATGGTCAGGCCGATGAACTCGGGCAGGATCATGGAGCGACGCGACCAGGTCTTGATCGGCTTTTTGTCCTTGTTGGTAACGGCCTTGTCGGCTTTTGCTACCAAATGATGGTCGACAAACGGACCTTTTTTGAGTGAACGTGTCATGGGTTAGCCTTACTTCTTGCGACGCGAAACAATCATCACTTGCGTGCGCTTGTTGTTGCGGGTGCGGTAGCCCTTGGTCAGGTTACCCCATGGGTCGACAGGATGGCGGCCTTCGCCGGTCTTGCCTTCACCACCGCCGTGCGGGTGGTCGACCGGGTTCATCACCACGCCGCGAACGGTCGGGCGAATACCCATCCAGCGCTTCACACCGGCCTTGCCGAGACGGCGCAGGCTGTGTTCTTCGTTGGCGACTTCACCAATGGTGGCGCGGCACTCGATGTGGATCTTGCGAACTTCACCGGAGCGCATACGCACCTGGGCGTAGGTACCTTCGCGGGCCAGCAGCGTTGCCGAGGTGCCGGCGGAGCGGGCGATTTGCGCGCCCTTGCCGATTTRCATCTCGATGCAATGGATGGTGGAACCCACGGGAATGTTGCGGATCGGCAGCGTGTTGCCGGCGCGAATCGGCGCTTCCGAACCGCTCACCAGCGTGGCGCCGACTTCAAGGCCGCGAGGGGCGATGATGTAGGTGCGCTCGCCGTCGGCGTAGCAGAGCAGGGCAATGTGGGCGGAACGGTTGGGGTCGTACTCGATACGCTCGACCTTGGCCGGAATGCCGTCCTTGTTGCGCTTGAAGTCCACCACACGGTAGTGGTGCTTGTGACCGCCGCCTTTGTGGCGAACGGTGATGTGCCCGTTGTTGTTACGGCCGGACTTCTGGAATTGTGGCTCCAGCAGCGGCGCGTAAGCTTCACCCTTGTGCAGGTGGTCCCGGGAAATCTTCACCATCCCGCGCATGCCGGGGGAGGTGGGTTTCATTTTAATGACAGCCATTACGCAGTCTCCCCGCCGAGGTTGAGCTCTTGACCGGGCTTGAGCGTCACATAGGCCTTGCGAACGTTGTCGCGGCGGCCGATGGACTTGCCAAAGCGCTTGGTCTTGCCCTTGATGTTGAGAACGGCGACCGACTGGACGTCCACCTTGAACATCAACTGCACAGCGGCCTTGATTTCAAATTTGGTGGCATCCTGCAGCACCTTGAAGGTCACGGCATTGGTCTTGTCGGCGATCATGGTGGCCTTTTCGGACACGATGGGCGCGACCAGGACCTGCATCAGGCGGCCTTCGTCGAATTTCAGTTTTGGAGAAGATGGGTTACGGGCGCTCATGCGAACATCTCCTTGAGTTGGTCCATGGCGGCCTTGGTGACCAGAACCTTCTTGTAGTGAACCAGCGACACCGGATCGGCGTAACGGGGCTCAACCACGAGGATGTTCACCAGGTTGCGGGAAGCCAGGTACAGGTTTTCATCAACTTCATCAGCGATGACCAGCACCGAGTTGAGGTTCATGGCCTTGAACTTGTCGGCCAGGACCTTGGTCTTGGGCGAGTCCACGGTCAGGGAGTCAACCACAGCCAGGCGGCCTTCGCGAGCCAGCTGCGAGAGGATGGACGCCATGCCGGCGCGGTACATCTTCTTGTTGATCTTCTGCGTGAAGTTTTCGTCAGGCATGTTCGGGAAGATACGACCGCCGCCGCGCCACAGGGGCGAAGACGTCATACCGGCACGAGCGCGACCGGTGCCCTTTTGTTTAAAAGGCTTCTTGGTCGAGTGGCGGACCTGCTCACGGTCTTTCTGTGCGCGGGTGCCTTGGCGGGCGTTGGCCTGGAAGGCCACGACCACCTGGTGAACCAGGCTTTCGTTGTATTCGCGACCAAACACGGTATCAGGCACGTCCACTTTGGACGAAGCCAGACCTTGGTCATTCAGGAGTTCGACCTGCATCAGTTCGCTCCTTTAGCAGCGTTGGCGGGCTTGGCCTTGATCGCGGCGCGAACCGTGACAAAACCACCTTTGGAACCAGGCACAGCGCCGCGGATCATGAGCAGCTGACGGGCTTCGTCGATGCGCACGATGTTGAGGTTTTGCGTGGTCACGGTGACGTCGCCCAGATGGCCCGTCATGCGTTTGCCAGGGAACACGCGGCCGGGATCCTGCGCCATACCGATGGAGCCGGGAACGTTGTGCGAACGGCTGTTACCGTGCGACGCGCGTTGCGAGCTCATGTTGTGGCGCTTGATGGTGCCGGCGTAGCCTTTGCCGATGGAGGTGCCCTGCACGTCCACCAGCTGGCCCACGGCAAACACGTCGGCTGCGGGCACAACGGTGCCGGCAGCGTATTTGCCTGCGACGTCTGGCGTCACGCGGAATTCTTTCAGGATTTCACCAGCTTCAACGCCTGCTTTCGCAAGGTGGCCGGCGGCCGGCTTGGTCACACGCGATGCTTTGCGCGCGCCGAATGCCACTTGGAGGGCATCGTAGCCGTCATTTGCTTCGGTTTTAACCTGGGTCACGCGGTTGTTGGATACATCCACCACGGTGACAGGAACTGTGTCCCCATCATCCGTGAACAGACGCATCATGCCAACTTTGCGGCCCAGCAACCCGAGGGAGTTGCTCAGACTCATGATGTGTTCTTTCGTAACTTTCACCGCTGCGACTTCAATTGGCCGCAGACGTTTTGACGTGAAAGACAGTTAATAAAACCGCCCAATCCATACAGGCAACAAAGCCAATATGCAATGGACAGCCCAAGAGTATAGCCCAGGCTGCCAAAAATGGCAAACCTGGGCTAAAACCTGTCGATTTGGGGCCCGGCTTGTGGCCGAAACCCCGATTTTTCGCTTACTGCAGCTTGATTTCGACGTCCACGCCGGCCGGCAGGTCGAGCTTCATCAGGGCGTCCACGGTTTTGTCCGTAGGGTCCACGATGTCCATCAGACGCTGGTGGGTGCGGATTTCCAGCTGGTCGCGGCTCGTCTTGTTGACGTGGGGCGAACGCAGGATGTCGAAGCGCTTCATGCGGGTTGGCAGGGGCACGGGGCCCTTGACAATCGCGCCGGTGCGCTTGGCGGTGTCAACGATTTCAGCTGCCGACTGGTCGATCAGCTTGTAGTCAAACGCCTTCAGGCGGATGCGGATTTTTTGCTTGGTGGCCATGGTAATTCCTTAGTGATTCGCAGAATTACGCAATGATCTTTGCCACGACGCCGGCGCCGACGGTCTTGCCGCCTTCACGGATGGCGAAGCGCAGGCCTTCTTCCATGGCGATCGGGTTGATCAGCTTGACGGTGATCGACACGTTGTCGCCTGGCATGACCATTTCCTTGCCTTCTGGCAACTCGATCGCACCGGTCACGTCCGTYGTRCGGAAGTAGAACTGGGGACGGTAGTTGTTGAAGAAAGGCGTGTGRCGGCCGCCTTCGTCCTTGCTCAGAACGTAGATCTCGCCGGTGAAGTGCGTGTGCGGCTTGATGGAGCCGGGCTTGCACAGCACCTGGCCGCGCTCGACGTCTTCRCGCTTGGTGCCGCGCAGCAGGATACCGACGTTGTCGCCGGCCTGGCCTTGGTCCAGCAGCTTGCGGAACATTTCCACGCCGGTGCAGGTGGTCTTTTGCGTGTCCTTGATACCGACGATYTCGATTTCTTCGCCGACCTTGATCACACCGCGCTCGACACGGCCGGTCACGACGGTGCCGCGGCCGGAGATGGAGAACACGTCTTCCACGGGCATCAGGAAGGCGCCGTCAACTGCGCGCTCCGGCAGGGGAATGTAGGTGTCCAGGGCTTCTGCGAGCTTGAAGATCGCGCCTTCGCCGAGTTCGCCCTTGTCGCCTTCCATGGCCAGCTTGGCCGAGCCGTGGATGATGGGGGTCTTGTCGCCGGGGAAGTCGTACTTGTCCAGCAGTTCGCGCACTTCCATTTCAACGAGTTCGAGCAGTTCGGCGTCGTCGACCATGTCGCACTTGTTCAGGAACACGATGATGTAAGGAACACCCACCTGGCGAGCCAGCAGGATGTGCTCACGGGTCTGGGGCATGGGGCCGTCAGCGGCCGAGCACACCAGGATCGCGCCGTCCATCTGGGCGGCGCCGGTGATCATGTTCTTCACATAGTCGGCGTGGCCTGGGCAGTCCACGTGGGCGTAGTGGCGGTTCGCCGTCTCGTATTCAACGTGGGCGGTGTTGATGGTGATGCCGCGCGCTTTTTCTTCGGGCGCCGCGTCAATTTGGTCGTAGCCCTTGGCTTCGCCGCCGAACTTCGATGCCAGAACGGTCGTGATCGCCGCCGTCAGGGTCGTCTTGCCGTGGTCCACGTGGCCAATCGTGCCTACGTTGACGTGCGGCTTGGTCCGCTCAAATTTGCCTTTTGCCATTTTTCTCTCCAGATAAAGAACATGCCCGTGTACGGTTTAACGTCTGCACTGTGTTGCTGGTTCGCTTCGCACGGGCACAAAGCGGCACACAATCGCAGACAAGAAAAAAAGCTGCCGGCCCGCATGGGTCGGCAGCTGACGTTACTTACTTGGCGCGGGCAGCCATGATGGCTTCCGACACATTGCGCGG
>NZ_JBFUGK010000016.1:0-107175 GCF_056402935.1 Polaromonas sp. P3_B1 | reverse complement strand
GCAGCCACCACGGCACCGTCATCCGTCGCCAACAGCACTGGCAGGCAGTCGGCCACCATGATGGTGCAGGCTACACCTGCCTCTTTTGTCATGCAGGCATCAGCCTGCAGGCCGTCTTCCGTGCCGGCGTCCAGCGCAATCACCTCGCTGCCGTGCACCTGCTGCAGGAAAACCGCGCGGCCGCCCAGGGCCTGGCGCAACAAGGCGCGGTTGGCCGCGACCTTGGCCGGCAGGTCGCCGACGTGATCGCCAAGGTTCATGCTGTCGTAAGGCACGGCAGACAATCCGCCGGCCCGGGTAGTGAACACCGCACGCACACCGGCGGGCGCCGGCCAGTCGGGAATCAGCCAATCCGCATGCACGGCGATTTCAGGCCTCGTTGTCAGGGCAAGACGAAGGCTGTGCCTTCTGGAAGGCCGGCAGCGCCATGCAGGCGTCGAATGCGGCCATGGTGCGCGGCAGGCCGTCAAAGCTCACGTTAAAGCGCTTGGCATTGAAGATCTGCGGCACCAGGCAGCAGTCGGCCAGCGTGGGGGTATCGCCGTAGCAGTAGGTCGACGGAGGCAATTGCGCCAGCTGGCGCTCGAAGGCCTCCAGCCCTTCGCGGCACCAGTGCACATACCAGGCGGCTTTGGCGGCCTCGTCGAGCTTGAGCTCTTTCACCAGGTATTTGAGGACGCGCAGGTTGTTGACGGGGTGGATTTCACAGGCAATCGACTGGGCCAGCGCACGCACCTTGGCGCGGCCCAGCGCGTCGGCCGGCAGCAGGGCCGGTGTGGGGTGTGTTTCGTCCAGGTATTCGATGATGGCCATGGACTGCGAGAGTTTTTCGCCGTCCACTTCAAGCAGCGGCACCAGGGTGTCGGCCGCCAAGGCGGCATAGGGCGACTGCTTGTGTTCGCCCTTGGCGATGTGCACGGGAATGTACTCGTAGCTCAGCCCCTTGAGCTCCATCGCAATACGTACACGAAACGAGGACGAAGAGCGGAAATAGTTGTGGAGTTTCATCTCTAAAGCATAAACGATGGCCCCCACGCTCGTCACTTCGTGTACTTCGCTGCCCCCCCGAGGGGGCCGCTGCGCCTGCGGCCCGGCAAAGCCGGTTCCGCGGCCCCGGCTGGGTTAAATACATCCCCGCCGTCGCGCCCACCATGTGGCAGGGCAATCGCGTGGGCGACTGACGCGCGGGCAGTCCGCCACTACCATGGCCGTTTTGCCCACTCGCCACTCCCGGAGACACCCATGAGCGCCATCACCAGCCTGAGCAACCACCAGATTCGCCTGGCCAGCCGCCCCGTCGGCCTGCCCACACGCGACAACTGGAGCTTCACCACCGAGCCCGTCGCCGAACCCGGCCCGGGCGGCGTGCTCGTCAAGACCCTGTACCTGTCGCTGGACCCGGCCATGCGTGGCTGGATGAACGACGCCAAAAGCTACATCCCGCCGGTGGAAATCGGCGCCGTGATGCGCGCCGGCGGCGTGGGCAAGGTGATCGCATCGCAGAACCCGGCCTTCGCCGTGGGCGACTACGTAAACGCCGCGCTCGACGTGCAGGAGTACTGCCTGATCCCGGCCGACCAGATCAAGCGCAGCGGCATGTTCAAGATAGACCCGCGCCTGGGCCTGACGTCCTGGCTCAACGTGCTGGGCCTGCCCGGCATGACCGGCTACTTCGGCCTGCTGGAAGTTGGCCTGCCCAAGGCGGGCGAAACCGTGGTGGTGTCGGGCGCGGCCGGCGCCGTGGGCCAGACCGTAGGCCAGATCGCCAAGCTCAAGGGCTGCCGCGTGATCGGCATCGCCGGCGGCAAGGCCAAGTGCGACTGGGTGGTCAATGAGCTGGGCTTTGACGCCTGCATCGACTACAAGAACGGCGACGTGCGTGCCGGGCTCAAGGAACACTGCCCCAAAGGGATAGACATCTATTTCGACAACGTGGGCGGGGAGATCCTGGACATGGTGCTGGCACGCCTGGCGCGCGGGGCCCGCATCATCATCTGCGGCGCCATCAGCCAGTACAACAACACCACGCCCGTGAAGGGCCCGGCCAACTACCTGTCGCTGCTGGTGAACCGCGCGCGCATGGAAGGCATCGTGGTGTTCGACTACGCCGACCGCTACCACGTCGGCGTGGCCGAGATGGCGGGCTACCTCAAGGCCGGCACCATGAAAAGCAAGGAAGACGTGGTCGTCGGCCTGGACACCTTCCCGGAGACGCTGCTCAAGCTCTTTAACGGCGAGAACTTCGGCAAGCTGGTGCTGCAGGTGGCGAAGGACTGAGGGCTTTTCTTCGTTCTTATTTGCCGCCGCGCACCAGGCGCACCGCGGCGGACGTGGCGCGAGGGGCTTCACCGGCGCTGCCGTCGCTGAAACCCACAAAGGTGAAATAGCCCGGGCCGGTGCTGCTGGAAGTCCAGAAGCGGGCCACCGGTGTGGCGGGAAAGGCATTGGGCTCTATCGCCGCCTTGTTTTCTTCCGCCTCGCGCGCGGACACAATGCTGGAGAGTTCCTTGAGGATGGGCATGCGCCATTCAGCCTCGGGCGTCGAAGCCGCCTTGGCGCGCGCGGTCGCATCGGGGTGGTTCAGGAAAGCCGCCTGGCCGGTGCAGGTTTTTCCCTTGAAGACCATGCCTTCGGCGCAGCGCTTCCAGATCAGGCCGGTGCGGCTGTCGGTGACTTCCTGGCCGTCGGCGGAGGGCGTAAAACGATCCTGCGCCAGGCTGGCGCCGGCCGATGACAGCAATACAAGGGCCAATCCCAGGGTACGAAATACAAAGCGATGCATAGCAATTCTCCATAGCCGGAAGCGGCCCCATATGGGAATGCTAGGCAGGTCTGGGGCTTGCAACCATAGGGAAGCTATCTAGTGACTTGTACCTAGCAGGGTATTACCCAGCCGCAAGCACCGCCTGCGGGGGTTCAGGCACCAGGACAGTCAGGGCAGGTAATCCGGCCCGACGCCGCCTGCATCGAGCACCTCCTGCGTGACCTGCTCCACCAGGAAATCCAGCAGCACACGCACACGCGCCGGCAGGCGGCCGCCCCGGCCGACAAACACCGCATGGATGGGTTCGCGCTCGCCCGGGTTGAGCTCCTCGGCCACCGCGACCAGGCGGCCGGCGTTCAGGTCGCGGCGGATGTGGAACATGGACATGCGGGCCAAGCCCGCGCCCGCCAGCACCAGGTGGCGCAGCGCCTCGCCGTCGCTGGCGCGCGCATAGCCGGTGATCGGCAACTGCTGGATCTGGCCGTCCACCCGCACCGGCCAGTAATGCATATTGCGCTTGAAGGTATGGGCCAGGCGCTGGTGCGCCTCCAGGTCTTGCAGCGTACGCGGCGTGCCGTGGCGCGCCAGGTAGGCCGGGCTGCCGACGATAAGCTGCGCCGTGTCGCCCAGGTGCCGCGCCACAAGTTGCGACGAGGCGAGCGCGCCCCAGCGTATCGCCACGTCGGTGCGTTCGTCCAGCAGGTCGACCACGCGGTCGGTCAGGGTGATGTCCAGCGAGATATCGGGATAGCGCTCGTGGAAGGCCGGCACCAGCGGCAGCAGCAGGCGGTGCGCGGTCGGCATGCTGGCATTGATGCTGACGCGCCCGCGCGGCATGGCGCCGGCGGCCGCGCCGCGCTCGGCCTCGTCCATGTCGGCCAGCACGCGTGTGCTTTGTTCGTAAAACGTCGTGCCCTCGGGCGTGAGCTGCAGCTTGCGGGTGGAGCGGTTGACCAGGCGCGTGCCCAGCCGCGCCTCCAGCCGGGTCACCAGCTTGCTGACGGCCGAAGGCGTCATGCACAGCTGGCGCGCGGCCGCCGAAAACCCGCCTTTGTCCACCACCTGAACAAAAGCTTCCATTTCGCCGGAGCGGTTGACGTCTATGCGGGGCATGGTGGGGTTATTGTGGCCGAATTATTGTGAATTGAATTCACAAATGATTGTCTCCAGGCCATTCTAGTCAAGATGCCGCTACATCTCCACACTAGCTGCATCCTCACTTTTTCTGGCAACTTCCATGGCTGCGCAAAAATCCCCCTCTTCACTTCCTTTAGGCCTGCTGGCCCTGACCGCCGGCTCCTTCGGCATAGGCACGACCGAGTTCGTCATCATGGGCCTGCTGCTGCAGGTCTCCGCCGACCTCGGCGTCAGCATCGCTTCGGCCGGGCTGCTGATTTCAGGCTATGCGCTGGGCGTGGCGGTGGGCGCGCCGGTGCTGACGCTGGCCACGCGCAAGCTGCCGCGCAAAACCGTGCTGCTGGCGCTGATGGCCATCTTCACACTGGGCAACCTGGCCTGCGCGCTGGCGCCGGACTACGCCAGCCTGATGGCGGCGCGCGTGATCACCTCGCTGGCGCACGGCACTTTCTTCGGCGTGGGCTCCATCGTCGCCACCGGCCTGGTTGCGCCCGAACGCAAGGCCTCGGCGATTGCCATCATGTTCAGCGGCCTGTCGCTCGCCACCCTGCTCGGCGTGCCGGCGGGCGCCTGGCTGGGCCTGCACTACGGCTGGCGCGCCACCTTCTGGGGGGTCGCGCTGATAGGCCTGCTGGCCTTCCTGGTGCTGGCGGTCTTTGTGCCGCGCAGCGCCGCGGAAAACGGCAAGGGCTCGATCCGTCAGGAACTGGCCGGGCTGGCCCGCCCGCAAGTCATGCTGGGCCTGTTGATGACGGTCTTCGGTTTTGCCGGCGTGTTCGCGATCTTCACCTACATCCAGCCCATACTGACCCGGCTCACCGGCTTCAGCGAAGCCGCGGTGTCGCCCATCCTGCTGGTGTTCGGCGGCGGCATTTTTATCGGCAACCTGCTCGGTGGGCGCCTGGCCGACCGCGGCCTGCGCATGTCTCTGCTTGTCACCCTGGGCGCGACGGCGTTGGTGCTGGGCACCATGGGTTTTGTGCTGCATTCACCGGTAGCCACGGTGCTCTTCGTCGGACTGCTGGGCGTAGCCTCTTTCGCCACCGTCGCGCCGCTGCAAATGCGCGTGCTGCAGCAGGCCCAGGGCGCCGGCCAGAACCTGGCGGCCAGCCTCAACATAGGCGCGTTCAATGTGGGCAATGCGCTGGGCGCCTGGCTGGGCGGCCTGGTGGTGAGCAGTTCCTTTGGCCTGGGAGGATTGAGCTGGCTGGCCGCGCTGATCACCGTGGCGGGCATTGCCGTCACGCTGTACAGCCTGTCGCGCGACAAGGCTGAATTGCAAGCCGTTCCCGCCACCTGCTGAACGACATCGCCATGAATACCTTGATGAAACTCCGCGTGCTTAAGTCCGCCCTCTCTATCGCGCTGCTATGCGCCGCTTTTCTTCCGCAGGCGCAAGCGGCCGATAGCAACTGGGTTCCAGGCTGGACGGCCAGCCCCCAGCCGGTCTGGGCCGATGGCTTTGTCCTGCCGCTGGGCCTTCCGGCCAGCCTGCGCGACCAGACCGTGCGCCATATCGTGCGCGCCGGCGTGGGCGGCTCGCGCGTGCGCATTGTGCTGTCCAACGAATACGGCACGCAGCCCATGCGGATTGGCGCGGCCCATATCGCGGCAGCGGGCGACGCCGCGGGCAGCATCCGCGGCCCCGGCCTGGCCCTGACGTTTGGCGGCCAATCCACGGCCACCGTGCCGGTGGGCGCGCCCATCGTGAGCGACCCGGTCGCGATGGAGGTCGCACCGCTGCAGCGCCTGGCTGTCAGCCTGTACTTTCCGCAAACAACAGCCCTCACGACCATCCACTGGGACGGCCTGCAGCCCGCGCAGATCGCGGCCGGCAATGTCGTTGGTGCTGCAAACATCAAACCCGACAGCGTGGTGAACAGTCGCCTCTTCCTCAGCGCCGTGCTGGTGGAAGCCGCGCCCGGTACACGCAGCGTGGTGGCCTTTGGCGATTCCATCACTGACGGCGCGGCTTCCACGCCGGGCACTGACAGCCGCTGGCCCGACTTCCTCGGGCGGCGACTGACCGGGCAAAAGGTGGCCGTCATCAACGCCGGTATCTCAGGCGGGCGGGTGCTCAAAAACCACATGGGCCCGAATGCGCTGGCGCGTTTTGAGCGCGACGTACTGGGCCAGCCCGGCGTGGCCGGTGTGGTGCTGCTCATGGGCATCAACGACATCAGCTGGCCGGGCAGTACGTTTGAACCCACGGAGCCGGCCACGCAGGCCGATGCGCTGATTGCAGGCTACCGCCAGTTGATCACCCGCGCCCGCAGCCGCGGCGTGCGCATCGCCGGCGCCACGCTGACACCCTTTGAAGGTGCGCTGACCATGCCGGGCTCGCCGATTGCGAACTATTACAGCCCCGCGAAAGACGCGCTGCGCCAACGCATCAATGCG
Source organism: Polaromonas sp. P3_B1 (assembly GCF_056402935.1). Lineage (NCBI taxonomy): Bacteria > Pseudomonadati > Pseudomonadota > Betaproteobacteria > Burkholderiales > Comamonadaceae > Polaromonas > Polaromonas sp. P3_B1. The sequence goes on along the minus strand of NZ_JBFUGK010000016.1, from coordinate 100,874 downwards.
TGGATTCGTACCAGCGGTGAATTCGACGCGGTGCTGGATTTTGACGCGGTGGTGCGCGACCCGCAAAACCCGCTGCGCATACGGCCGGCCTATGACTCTGGCGACCACCTGCACCTGGGCGATGTCGGCAACAAGGCCGTCGCCGATTCGGTGGACCTCAAGCTGCTGCTGGGGGATTAACCGCCGACCACGAGGCGCAGGCCCGGCATCACACTTTCGGTTTCGGCGCGCCGCTCCAGCGCCATGCGCATATTCATTTGCGCCACCTCGGTGTGCTCCACGGCCAGGGCCTGGGCGCGCGCGCCCTCGCCGGCCTTGAGCGCCGCGAACAGCATGTGATGCTGGCGGTGCGCGTAATGCATCCAGTCGCGGTCCTGCTCCAGCGTGGACTGCATGGGCAGCATGGCCGAGGCTGAGGCAAACGGCAGTTTGTCGTTGAGCTCAATGGCGCGCTGCAAGGCGCGGTTGCCGCTGGCCTCCAGGATCAGCGCGTGGAAGCGGTCGTTCATGGCGGCATAGGCCGCGTAGTTCTCATAACCCAGCGGGTTGGCCGCCAGCGCACGGTCGCCTTCGTCCAGGCAGGACTGCAGATCAAGCTGCAGCTGGCGCGACACGCCGTGCTCGGCCACCAGGCGCGCCGCCATGCCCTCAAGGTGGCCGCGCACCGCAATCGCGTCGGACACTTCGCGCGGCGTGAACTGGCGCACCAGGTATTTGCCGGTGTCGTTGGCCTCGACCAAACCCTCCTGCTCCAGCGTGACCAGCGCGGCCCGCACCGGTGTGCGCGAGGCGCCCAGGCGCTCGGCCAGCTGCTGCTCGGCCAGCCGCTGGCCGGGCTCGAACTCGCCGCGCAAGATCAGGTCGCGCAGCTGCATCAACACGGTTTCTTGCAAGTTCATGGCCGTGAATGTACACTGAATTTTAAATTTGGGATACCGTTTTAGGTTTACCCTGCATGACAAGGCTCCGCCATGAACGCTGAACAGAACCAACTGCTGACCCGCATCACCGCGGGCACGCCTTGCGGCAAGCTGCTGCGCCAGTACTGGCAGCCCGCAGCGCTGGTCGACGAGTTCAACCCGGCGCTGGACCCGCGCATGGCGATCCGCCCGGTCAAGGCGCTCAAGCTCTTCGGCCAGGACCTGGTGCTGTTCAAGGATGCCTCCGGCGCCTGGGGCCTGCTGGACCGCGATTGCGCCCATCGCGGCGCCGACCTGTCCTTCGGCCGGCGCGAAAGCCTGGACCAGGGCGGCGGCCTGCGTTGCCCCTTTCACGGCTGGAAGTTCGCCACCGACGGCCGCTGCCTGGAAACGCCGGCGGAGCCCACGGGCAGCAAGCTGTGCGAGCGCATACGCCAGCGCAGCTATCCCATCATTGAAAAAGCCGGCGTGCTGTTTGCCTGGCTGGGCGACGAGGGCAGCACGCCGCCGCCCTTCCCGGCCTTTGACTGCTTTACCGCGCCGGCCACACACAGCTTTGCCTTCAAGGGCCTGTGGAACGCCAACTGGCTGCAGGCCTTTGAGGTGGGCATAGACCCGGCGCACCCGTCTTTCCTGCATCGCTTTTTGCAGGACGACCCGCTGGAGCAAATCGGCGAAAACCCGGCCGGCAAACAGTTTCGCAGCGCCAGCGCCGGCAGCAAGGACGGCGAGCAGTGGCCGATGACGCGCATCATGCGCGAGTTTGCCCAACCCGAGATCAGCTTCGAGAACAAGCCCTGGGGCATGCAGTTGACCGCACTGCGCGCCATGACCGACAAGCTCACGCACGTGCGCGTGACCAACGCCATCTTCCCGGCCACCTTTGTGATCCCGCTGTCCGAGACCATGACCATCACCCAGATGCATGTGCCGGTGGACGACACCCACACCTACTGGTACACCTTCTTCACGAGTTTTGCCGGCCCGCTGGACCGCGAAAGCATGCGCACCCAGCGCCAGCAGTTCATCGCCCTGCCCGACTACATCCCCAAGGCCGGCCGCCACAACGACTGGGGCTTTAACGCCGAAGAGCAGATGAGCACCACCTACCTGGGCATGGGCGAGGAAGACATCAATGTGCACGACCAGTGGGCGGTGGAAAGCATGGGCGCCATCCAGGACCGCACGCGCGAGCACCTGGCCACGTCCGACAAGGTCATCATGGCCAACCGGCGCGTGCTGCTCAAGGCGATCGAGACCGTGCAGAACGGCGGCATGGCGCCCGGCATCGCCGACCCCGCGCAGGCCGCGATGATCACCGGCCCGGACACGGTGGACGGCATCGCGCCGGCCGGTGAATGGGCCCAGTGGTGGCAGCAAAACGCCCGCGCCAAGCGCGAGGGCGCGCCCTGGCTGGACGCAAAAGCGCCCTCGACCGCTTCGGCCGACACTGCCACACAGCCATGAGCAGCTTCGCGGCGCAATGCGGCGTGCACGACGCCGCCAGGCAAGCCGCCCAGGCCGAGGCGCTGCGGCGCATCGAAGCCGGCGGCCTGGAGCTGGTGCGCTTTGCCTGGTGCGACCTGCACGGCATGCTGCGCGGCAAGACGCTGGTGGCGGCCGCCGCGGCGCAAGCCATGGCCGACGGCGTGGGCATGGTCAGCACGCTGCTGCTCAAGGACACGGCCGACCGCACCGCCTACAAGGTGTTCGAGGCCGGCGGTGCCGCGGGCCTGCCGGGCTTTGAGTTCGGTGGCAATGTGATGCTGCTGGCCGACCCGGCCAGCTTCAAGCAACTGCCCTGGACCGAAAAAACCGGCTGGCTGCAGTGCCAGCCCTGGTTTCCCGACGGCCGCCGGGTCGAACTCGATACCCGGCGCGTGCTGCAAAGCGCGCTGGCCAAACTGGCCGATGCCGGCTACGGCATGAAGTGCGGGCTGGAGATCGAATTTCATATCTACCGTATCAACGAGGATGGACTGCATTCCCAGCTGGATCCCGAACTGGCCGCCTGGCCCGGCCTGCCGCCCGAGGTGAGCATGATCCACCCGGGCTACCAGCTGCTGTCCGAACAGTGGGCGGACATGGCCGAAGAGCCGCTGCGCATCGTGCAGCGCACCGCGCAGGCGCTGGGCCTGCCGCTGCTGTCGCTGGAAATCGAACTCGGCCCCAGCCAGGTCGAGGCGGTGTTCGAGGCCACCGACGCGCTGGCGGCCGCCGACAACATGGTGCTGTTTCGCAGCGCGGTGAAACAGGCGCTGCGGCGCGCCGGCTACCACGCGACGTTTATGTGCCGGCCGCCCTTCCCCAGCATCATGTCCAGCGGCTGGCACCTGCACCAGTCGCTGGTGGACCTGAAAACCGGCGCCAACCTGTTCAAGCGCGCCAGCCCGGCCGCAGGCAGCACGCCGGCGGACGCGCAGTACACGCTCTCGGAAACCGGTGAGCACTACCTGGCTGGGCTGCTGGCGCATGCGCGCGGCATGACGGCTTTCTGCACCCCCACCATCAACGGCTTCGGGCGTTTCCGGCCCAACGCGCTGGCGCCGCAATCGATTTTGTGGGGCCGCGACAACCGCGGCGCCATGCTGCGGGTGGTCGGCCAGTGCAATGACAACAGCACGCGCATCGAAAACCGCCTGGGCGAACCCGCCGCCAACCCTTACCTCTACCTGGCCTCGCAAATCCACGCCGGGCTGGACGGCATCGCGCGCCGCCTCAAGGCCCCGCCGGCAACGGACTCGCCCTATGGCGCCGGCGCCGAGAAAATCCCCACCAGCCTGGGCGGGGCGCTCGAGGCGCTCCAGGCCGACACCGTACTCATGGCCGCCTTCGGCGATACTTTCGTCGGCCACCTCATCCACATCAAGCAGGCCGAAATCGCCCGCCATGCCGACGCCGAGGACAAGGACGACTGGCAACGGCGTGAATACTTCAGCCGCATCTGACAGCCGCAACCGCAACAGGCCACCGCACACTTCATGATCACCCTTCATTTCATCGCGGCCGATGGCCGTGCCACCTCGGCGCAGGGCAAGCCTGGCAAAAGCCTGATGGAGGCCGCCGTGGCGGCCGGCATAGACGGCATCGCGGCCGACTGCGGCGGGCTGCTGACCTGCGCCACTTGCCATGTGCATGTCCAGGAGCCCTTCGCGTCCAGCCTGCCGCCGCCCGACGGCGAGGAACTGGGCATGCTGGAATTCACCGCCGCGCCGCGCAGCGCCGCCAGCCGCCTGAGCTGCCAGATCAAGCTGACCCCGGCGCTGGACGGATTGACGGTAGAGTTACCGGTCACCCAATATTGATCCACCGATTCACAGGAGCTTTGATGATTCTCGAACTCGCCGACATCCGCATCCACCCCGGCCAGCAGGCCGCTTTTGACGAAGCCATACAGCGCGGCCTGCGGGAAGTGATTTCCAAAGCCAAGGGATTCCAGGGTTTCAAGGTCAACAAAGGCATTGAAAGCCCGGAGCGCTACATCCTGCAGATCTTCTGGGATACGCTGGAAAACCACGCCGTCGACTTCCGCCAGTCGCCGGCTTTTGCCGACTGGCGCGCCATCGTCGGGCCGTTTTTTGCCGGCCCGCCCACGGTGGAGCATTTCGACCTGCTCGCCAAGTCAGCCTGAAGCCTGGTTGAACCCAATAAAAAACGGGGCTGAAAAGCCCCGTTGTTTGTTGTTTGTTGTTTGTTGTTTGTTGTTTGTTGTTTGTTGTTTGTTGTTTGTTGACGTGCCGGCCTAGCGGCCATCGTTCTCGTGGCCGGTGACCAGCTTGGCCAGCAACTGGTTGAACTGGACCCGCTCGTTCTCGTCCAGCGGGGCCAGGATGCGCTGCTGGGTCTTGCCGACGGCGCGCTTCATCTGCAGCGCGATTTTTTCGCCTTCGGGCGTGGTCCATAGCAGTTTGCGGCGCTTGTCGGAGGGGTCGGCCTCGCGCTTGACCCAACCCTTGGCCTCCAGCCGGCCTATGACCGAGCCGAAGGTGGCCGGGTCGAAGGCCACCCGGCCCGACAGCGTGATCTGGTCTTCACCCGGGTCGTCCATCAAGGCATTGAGGATGGCAAACTGCACTGGTGTGGCATCAAAACCGGCGGTTTCCTCCATAAAGATCGCCACTGCGAGCTGTTGCGCGCGACGGATCAAATGCCCGGGCGCTTCGCTGAAATTAAAAGTTTTGGCCATGTGCGGAGTTTAACGGGCGGCTTTGCAATTCAGGGTATCTACCAAGACGCTTAGCACTCTATTAATAAGTATACTTATCATAAGACAAACGAGCCGGCTTTCCCTTCGACCAACTCCACCCATCCTCCCCGATATGGCACAAACACTCCCGCTCCCTTTCCTCATCTCGGGCGGCGGCATTGGCGGGCTGGCTGCGGCCATGGTACTGGCCCAGGACGGCCACCGCGTGATCCTGTTCGAGCAGGCGGCGAACTTCGGCGAAATCGGCGCCGGCATCCAGCTGGGCCCGAATATTTTCCGCATGTTCGACTACCTGGGCCTGACCGAAGCCATCAACCGGGTGGCCTTCTTCCCGACGGGCCTAGGCATGAACGACGTGCGCACCGGTGAAAAAGTCGTGCGCGTGCCGCTGGGCGACCTGGCCCGCGCGACCTACGGTTTTCCTTACGGCGTGATCTACCGCGCCGACCTGCACCAGGTCTTCCTGGACGCCTGCCGCTCCCTGCCCAACATCACCCTGCGCACCAGTGCCAAGGTGGAGTCGTTTGAGCAGTCCGAGGGTGGCGTGACGGTGCGGCTCGAAGGCGGCGAAACCGTGGAAGGCAGTGCGCTGATAGGCGCCGACGGCATGTGGAGCCGCATCCGCGAAGCCGTGGTCGGCGACGGAAAGCCCCGTGTATCCGGCCACATCGCCTACCGTGCGGTGCTCAAGCGCGAGGATGTCCCGGCCCATTTGTGGAGTGACGACGTGACCCTGTGGGGTGGCGAAAAAACCCACCTGGTGCACTACCCGCTGCGCCGCGGCGAGTTGTTCAACCTGGTCGCCGTGTTCCACAGCAACAAATACGACGAAGGCTGGAACACCTTCGGCGATACCGCCGAGCTGACCGAACGTTTCGCCGACGCCTGCCCGCAGGTCAAGGAGTTGCTGGCCAAGATCGAAACCTGGAAGATGTGGGTGCTCTGCGACCGCGAGCCCGTGAAGAACTGGACCGACAGGCGCGTGACCCTGCTGGGCGACGCGGCCCACCCCATGCTGCAATACCTGGCCCAGGGCGCCGGCCAGGCCATCGAGGACGCAGTGGTCCTGCGCGAGGCGCTGCGCCATACCCGCGGCGATGTGGAAAAGGCGTTCCAGAAGTACCAGCAAAAGCGCTACCTGCGCACCGGCCGCGTGCAGCTGACCGCGCGTTTTTATGGTGATATTTACCATGCGGCCGGCGTGCAGCGTGAACTTCGCAACCAGATGTTCCAGAGCGGCACCGAAAGCGCGGGCTTCGCGGGCCTGAAGTGGATGTACGACGGAATCGAGCCGTCAAAACTGTTCCAATGACACTTTTAAAGTTTCAGGGACTGTTGTGATGAAGCCTTTCGCCAGCGTGTATTCCACCGTGTTTTCCGCCGTGTTTCTGGCCGCCTGCGCGCAGCCCGCCGCGGCCACCGCCCCCACCGCCTGGCCGACGAAGCCGGTGCGCATCATCGTGGGCTTTCCCGGCGGCTCCACACCCGACATGGCGGCCCGCACCCTGGCCGAACCGCTGAGCCGCGCGCTGGGCCAGCCGGTGGTCATCGACAACAAACCCGGGGCATCGGGCAATATCGCGGCCGACCAGGTCGCCAAGGCCACGGACGACCACACGCTGGGCGTCGTCATCAACGGCAACCTGACCTCGGCCAAGCTGCTCTACCCCAAGCTGCCTTACGACCCGGCCAAAGATTTCACGCCCATCTCGCTGCTGGCCACCGCGCCGCTGGTGCTGGTGGCGCCTGCGAACGAGCCCGGCGGGGCCGACTTCTTCACGGCCGCGCGCCAGGGCGGCGCCCAGTGGAACTACGGCTCGGTCGGCAACGGCTCGGTCGCCCACCTGGGCATGGAGTTGCTCAAAAGCCGCGTGCCCGGCCTCATCCCCGTGCACGTACCCTTTGCCGGCAACCCGCAGGTGGTCACCGCCATGCTGGGCGGCCAGATCCAGATGGCGCTGATCCCGCCCGGCGTGGCCATGCCGCATGTGCGTGCGGGCAAGCTCAAGGCCATAGGCCTGGCCGGCGGGCGCTCCTCGCTGGTGCCCGAGGTGCCGCCGCTGGCCGATGCCGGCGTGACGAACGTCAACCTGGAGGTGTGGACGGCGCTGATTGGCCCGGCCAACCTCTCCAAGGCCGCGCAGGCGCGGCTGGCGCAGGAAGTGCCGCGCATCATCCGTGATGCCGACACCCGGCAAAAACTGTTTAACCAGGGCTGGCAGGCTGTGGGCACTTCGCCCGATGGCCTCAAAAGCCGCGTGAAGGACGAGGCCGCCATCCTGGGCGGCATCATCCAGTCGCGCGGCATCAAACTTGAATAAGCCACCGAAAACAGCCATGTCCTCCATCACTGAACCCGCGCGCAGCCTGCCCATCTACGGCGAATTTGACGTCGTTGTGATTGGTGGCGGCCCGGCCGGCCTGGCCGCCAGCGTCAGTGCCGCTCGGCATGGCGCACGCACCTTGCTGGTGGAGCGCTACGGTTTCCTGGGCGGCATGGGCACGGCTGGTGGCGTCACCAATTTCGCGGGTCTGTACGGCCGCAAGAACGGCGAAATGCGGCAGGTGGTGCGGGGCGTGGCCAACGACCTGTTGCAGCGCATTGACGCGCTGGGCGGCTTGAACGCGCCGCAGGACGGCATGCAGGGCCGCATACGCGTGCGATCCTACGACGTGTCGGCCTACAAATGTGCGGCCGACCAGTTGCTGGTGGCCGCCGGCGTGCACATCCTCTTTCATGCCTGGGCCGCGGCCGTGGTGATGGAGGGTGATCGCATCAACGCCCTGGTGGTGGAAACCAAATCCGGCCGACAGGCGATACGCGCTGCGCGCTTCATCGATTGTTCGGGCGACGCCGACGTGGCGAACTTCGCGGGTGTCCCATTTGAGCTCGGCGACGGCCACGGCAGCGCGCTGTTTCCCTCGACCATGTTCCGCGTCGGCCATGTCGATGCGCCACGCGCGCTGGCGGCAGTCGGCGAGTTCAAGGCCATCAACACCTTGATGGCCGAGAGCCAGGCGCGTGAGCCGGGCCGCTACAAGTTTCCGCGCGAAGGCGCCATCCTCAGGCCGCAGAAGAACCCAACCGAATGGCGCGCCAATGTCACGCAAATCCGCAACGCCCAGGGCACGGCCATGGACGCCACCGACGCGCGGCAACTCAGCGAGGGCGAACTCGAGGGCCGGCGCCAGATCACCGAATACTTCCGCTTCCTGCGCAATGAGGTGCCGGGTTTCGCGGAGTCCGCCATCGTGGACATCGCCCCCCAGGTCGGCATACGCGAGACGCGCCGCATCCAAGGCGTGTACGCGTTGAGTGGTGAAGACATCCTTTCGTCGGCCCGCTTTGACGACGCCATCGGCATCAATGCCTGGCCCATGGAGCTGCATGCCGACGGCCGCATCGACTGGCAGTTTCCGCGCAACGTCGATGCCGCTGAAGGCCGCGCCTACAACGAGCTGCCTTGGCGCATGCTGGTGCCCCAGGGCGTGGCCAACCTGCTGGTAGCCGGGCGCTGCGCCTCGATGACGCACGAGGGCCAGTCAGCCGCGCGTGCCAGCGGCGGCTGCTTTGTGATGGGCCAGGCGGCCGGCACGGCGGCGGCCATGCAGGGTGTTGGCCAGAGTTTTACAGAGACCGATGTGAAGCAGTTGCAGCAGTTGCTCACGCGGGACGGCGTGTATTTCGACAGCGACAACGACGGCGATCGTTAACAAAGAGACTGGATACCACCATGGACATGACGCCCCCTCCCGCCCACGACCAGAGCGCCGTGTCCAACGGTGCCGCGCGCAAGGCTTTTTACGAGGCGATTTCGGCGCACAGCATGACGCCGCTGTGGGAAGTGCTGCACGCGCTGGTGCCCCAGTCACCCAGCACGCCCTGCCAGCCAGCGTTGTGGAAATATGCCGATGTTCGCCCCTTCCTGATGCAATCGGGCGAGCTGATCACCGCCGAAGAGGCCGTGCGCCGCGTGCTGATCCTGGAAAACCCAGGCCTGCGCGGGCAGTCCTGCATCACGCAGTCGCTGTACGCGGGCCTGCAGGTCATCCTGCCGGGCGAAATCGCGCCCAGCCACCGCCACACGCAAAGCGCGCTGCGCTTTGTCGTGGAAGGCCACGGCGCCTTCACCGCCGTCGACGGCGAGCGCACGCTGATGAAACCCGGCGACTTCATCATCACCCCCAGCTGGACCTGGCACGACCACGGCCATGAAGGCCGCGTCGAAAGCGATGCACCCGTGGTGTGGCTGGACGGCCTGGACATTCCCATGCTGCGTTTCTTCGACGCCGGCTTTGCCGAGAACGGCGGCGCCAAGCAGCAAGAGGTCACCAAGCCCCTGGGCATCAGCAGCCACCGCTACGGCGCCAACATGCTGCCGGTGCGCTACGACGCACCTTTCGGCCAGACCTCGCCCATCTTCAGCTACCCCTACGAGCGCACGCGCGAGACCCTGCACCAGCTGGAAGCCCATGCCGACATTGACGCCTGGGACGGCGTGAAGTTGCGTTATGTGAACCCGGCCACGGGCGGCTCGCCCATGCCCACCATGGCGACCTTCATGCAACGCCTGCCGGCCGGCTTTGCGGGCAAGCCCTGGCGCCAGACCGATGGCGCCGTATTCAGCGTGGTCGAGGGCTCGGGTTCGGTCGACATCACGCAAGGCGGCAAGACGCAGACTTTTGAGTTCGGCCCGCGCGACCATTTTGTGATTCCGTCGTGGCACACTGCGCAATTGCGTTCAGCGCAGGGTTGTGTGCTGTTCAGTTTTTCAGACCGCCCGGTGCACCAAGCCCTGGGCATACACAGAGAAGAAAGGTTGTCATGAGCTTTGTCATCACCCCACCCGCCACAGTGTCCGTCCCCGTCGTCGGCACAAAAGAGCGCTTTCCCGTGCGCCGCATTTACTGCGTGGGCCGCAACTACGAAGAGCACGCCAAGGAAATGGGCTTTACCGGCCGCGAGCCGCCCTTCTTCTTTCTGAAGCCGGCCGACGCCATCGTCGCGGTAGAAGCAGGCAGCACCGGCACCATTCCCTACCCGAGCCTGACCAAAAACCTGCACCATGAGATCGAGCTGGTCGTGGCCATAGGCACGGGCGGCAAAAACATCAAGGCCGCCGACGCGCACAAACACATCTACGGCTACGCCGTGGGCCTGGACATGACGCGCCGCGACCTGCAGGGCGAAATGAAGAAACAGGGCCGCCCCTGGTGCATCGGCAAGGGCTACGACCACTCCGCCCCTATCGGCCCGATCACACCCGCGGCCCAGGCCGGCGACGTGAACAATGCCGAGCTCTATATCCAAGTGAACGGCACGGATCGCCAGCGCAGCAATGTGTCCAAGCTGATCTGGAACATCGCCGAAACCATCGAGCACCTGTCGACGGCCTGGGAGCTGCAGCCCGGCGACCTGATTTACACCGGCACGCCCGAAGGCGTGGCGGCGGTGGTCTCCGGCGACACCATGGTCGGCAGCGTGGCCGGCCTGGGCACGCTGACCATCAAGGTCGCCTAAGCAGACTTTTGCCCATGTCCGCGCCCACACCGCAGGCTGCGGCGACAAGCATGGACGGCCGCCTCGCGCGGCCGTTTTTCATGGCGGGCGGTTTGCGCGATGAACGCGCATCTGTTGTAATCACCGCGCAAATACCCCGGCCTCTTCGGGTAAGCCGCCTGCCCGGATGAAGCCGCAATTCTGATAATCGGCACACGCGGTCCGGGGGCACCCCGAAACCATGTTCTGCTTTTCGGAGACCTTTCTTGAAAATCCTTGAAAACCTGTCGAAGCTGAGCGCCATCCTGGCCGGGCTGTTGATGACGGCGATCACGCTGCTGACCTGTGTCAGCATCATCGGCCGCGAAACCCTGGGCAAAACCGTTCCGGGCGACTTTGAGCTGGTCGGCCTGGCCACCGGCGCGGCCGTGGGGCTGTTCATGCCCCTGTGCCAATTGCAACACGGCAACATCATCGTCGACTTTTTTACCGCACGTGTGCCGCATCGCATCAATACGCAACTGGACCGGCTGGGAGCGCTGCTCCTCGGCCTGTGCTTTGTGCTGCTGGCCTGGCGCGCCGGGCTCGGTGGTCTGAACTCGTGGCAGACCAATTCCAGCACCATGCTGCTGGGCGTTCCGGAGTGGTACGCCTACGTCACCATGGTACCGGGCTTTTTGCTGACTGCGGTGATAGCCCTGCATCAGGCGGTCTTTGGTTTCCGGGCCGAGCCGGAGATTCCGGCATGAGCGGCCTTTCCATCGCGGGTTTCGTCCTCGTTCTGATGTTCGTACTGATGGCATTGCGCACGCCGATCGCCATCAGCATGTTCCTGGCCGGCTCCGTGGGCTACGTCATGCAGACCGGCTGGGGCCCGTTTGCCAACTTCATGAACAGCATGGCGTTCGCGCGCTTTGCCAGTTATGACCTGTCGGTGATCCCGCTCTTTATCCTGATGGGCCAGTTCGCCACGCAAGGCGGCATCAGCAAGTCCCTGTTCGAGTTCACCGCGGCCATCACCGGCCGGCTCAAGGGCGGGCTGGCCATGGCCGCCGTGATGGCCAGCGCGGCTTTCGGCGCGATTTGCGGATCTTCCGTCGCCACCGCAGCCACCATCACGGGAGTGGCCTTGCCTGAAATGAAACGCCACGGCTATTCGGGACGCCTTGCCACCGGCACGCTGGCCACCGCAGGCACGCTTGGCATCCTGATCCCTCCGTCCGTGCCGCTCGTGATCTACGCGATCCTGACCGAGCAAAACATCGCCAAGCTGTTTCTCGCCGCCACCATCCCCGGCATCCTGGCGATGCTCGGCTATATGCTGGTGATCGCCGTCTACGTGCGTGTGGTGCCGGGCCATGCGCCGGAGGTATTGAAGAATCCGCCGAAAATGAACACGCGACTGATCCTTGGACTGGCACCGATTGCCGCCGTGTTCACGCTCGTGTTTGGCGGCATTTACGGCGGATTCTTCTCGCCAACCGAAGGCGCGGCCGTGGGTGCGGCCACAGCCTTCCTGGCGGCGCTGGCCAAGGGCGAGATGACCTGGGAGAAGTTCAAGCATTGCTTTTACGGCACCGCCACCAGTTCAGCCATGATTTTCCTGATCTTCATCGGCGCCGACATCATGAACTCGACACTGGCGCTGACGCAGATACAGCACCAGCTGGTCGGGCTGATCGCCAGCTGGAACCTGGCGCCGATCTGGGTCATGGTCGCCATCGTGGCGTTGCACCTCCTGCTGGGCATGGTGACTGAGGAGCTTTCCATCATTCTGCTGACCATCCCGATCTTTTTCCCGGTCGTGATGGGCCTGGATTTCGGCATGCCCAAGGAGTCGCTGGCCATCTGGTTCGGCATCCTGATCCTGATGGTGGTCTCCTTCGGCCTCCTGGTCCCGCCCATGGGGCTGAACGTTTACGTGGTCAACGGCATGGCCAGAGATGTACCGCTCAGCGAAAGCTTTCGCGGCGTGCTGCCCTTTCTCGTCAGCGACCTGATCCGCATCGTGTTGATGCTGGCCTTCCCGGGCATTGCCCTCTGGCTGGTGAAGTTCATGAATTGACCTCCGCACCGCATTCAAGGGAATTCACCGGTTCAGCCTTTGCGGGTTTCGTATAACGTCGAATCATCTTTACCAATGGAGACTTCCATGATCCACCGCCGCACACTTTTGAAGACCGGCGCCGCCGCGGCCCTGGGCACACCGGCCCTCTCCAGCCTGGCCCAGCAGGCCGTGACCCTGAAGTTCCACACCTTCATGTCGCCCTCGTCCAATGTCTGGCTGGCCATGCACAAGCCCTGGATGGAAAAAGTCGAAAAGGAATCGGGCGGGCGCATCAAGTTCGAGGGCTACCCGGCCATGCAGTTGGGCGGAACGCCCGTGCAGCTCTACGACCAGGTCAAGGACGGCGTGGTCGACGTGGTCTGGACCCTGCCGGGCAACACCGCCGGGCGCTTCCCGCGCATCGAGGTGTTTGAGCTGCCTTTCATCATGTCCAACGCCGAAGCGACCTCCAAGGCCTATTGGGAATACGTGCAGACCGTCGCGCCCGACGAGTTCAAGGACACCCAGGTGCTGGCGCTGCAGGTGCACGGCCCCGGCGTGATCCACACGGTGGACAAACCCGTCAAGTCCATCGCCGACATGCGCGGCCTCAAGCTGCGCGCGCCGACCCGCCAGGTGACCAAACTCATGGGCGTGCTGGGCGCCACGCCGGTCGGCATGCCGCTGCCGCAGATTCCCGACGCGCTGAGCAAGGGCACCATCAATGGCTGCGTGATTCCCTGGGAAGTCGTGCCGTCGGTCAAGGTCAACGAGCTCACCAAGTTCCACGCCGAGTTCGACCCCGCCGGCGGCAGCCTCTACACCACCACCTTTGTGATGGCCATGAACAAGGCCAAGTACAACTCGCTGGCGCCCGACCTCAAAAAAGTCATCGACAACAATTCCGGCATGGCCACCTCGGCCTGGCTGGGCAAAGTGCAGCAAGGCAACGACGTGCCCGGCCGCAAAACCGCCAGCGACCGCGGCAACACGATTTACACCGTGAGCGCGGCAGAAGCCCAGGACTTCCGCCGCAAGTCGCGCACGGTGGAAGTCGAGTGGGTGGAAGACATGAACAAAAAGGGCTTCGACGGCAAGAAGCTGCTCGACACGGCACGCAGCCTCATCGAAAAGCATACCAAGACGACCAAGGCCTGAATGGCACTCGATGGCCTGAGTGCAGGCCGAGACAGAAAAAACCGGGTTCAGGCCCGGTTTTTTGTTTTCTGAGCTTCTCTCCCAAGCCCGCGAGTTGCCCATCCGCGAGCAGGGGATTGCCGAAAGCAGCGCACAAAGATTCCGCCCGGCGACTACATTCACACGCGCTCAAGCACCATTCAAAACACAGCAACAACTCAAGGGGAACCTCATGCCGCGTCCTTTCACTTTCAAGCACCTCGCCCTCAGTGTCCTGCTGGCAGGCTCCGCGCTCAGCGCCTTTGCCGCCGGCCCCATGGTCAAGACCCAGGCCCCGGGCTACTACCGCGTCATGCTCGGCGACTTTGAAGTCACCGCGCTGTCCGACGGAACCGTCAAATTGCCCGTCAAGGACCTGCTGACCCGCACCACGCCAGCCAAGGTCGACGCAGCCCTGAAACGCGCCTTCCTGGGCGACAAGGTGGAAACCTCGGTCAATGCCTACCTCATCAACACCGGCAGCAAGCTGGTGCTGATTGACACCGGCGCAGCCGGCCTGTTCGGCCCCACGCTGGGCAGCCTGCAGGCCAACCTCAAGGCGGCCGGCTACCAGCCCGAGCAGGTCGATGAGATCTACATCACCCATATGCACCCCGACCACGTGGGCGGCCTGGTGGCGGGCGGCGCCGTCGCCTTTCCCAACGCCATCGTGCGCGTGGACAAGGCCGACGCCGATTTCTGGCTGGACGAAGCCAAGATGAACGCGGCGCCCAAGGAATCGCAAGGCTTCTTCCAGGGTGCGATGGCATCCATCAAGCCCTACGCGGCAGCTGGCAAACTCAAGACCTTCGAGGGCCGCACCGAACTCGTGCCCGGCATCAGCGCCCAGCCGTCTCACGGCCACACGGCCGGCCACAGCGTGTATGTGGTGGAAAGCAAGGGCGAGAAGCTGGTGCTGTGGGGCGACCTGATGCATGTGGCGGCCGTCCAGTTCGACGATCCCGGCGTCACCATCAAGTTCGACAGTGATTCCGAACCGGCCGCCAAAGAGCGAGCCCTGGCCTATGCCGCCGCGGCCAAGGGCGGCTACCTGGTCGGCTCCGCCCACATCGCCTTCCCGGGCCTGGGCCATGTGCGCAAGGCTGCCGGCAAGTCTTACGCCTGGGTTCCGCTCAATTACTCCTCTCTCAAATAGGCGAGAGCCCTGCAGGCGCCCGCGTGCCTGGGCGAGTCTGCCCGGGCACGAAGCCGCTACACTCATTTGATGCACCGCCCTCCCCTGAAACATTGCCGTGTCTGCGGCACCGCCGTGGCCTACAGGCTGCCGGATGACGGCGACACCAAGGAGCGCGCGGTCTGCCCGGCCTGCAACACCGTCCACTATGAAAACCCGCTGAATGTGGTCGGCACCGTGCCCACCTGGGGCGAGGATGGCGCGCAGGTGCTGCTCTGCAAACGCAACATCGAACCGCGCTGGGGCAAATGGACTTTGCCCGCGGGCTTCATGGAGCTGGGCGAAACCACCGCCGAGGGCGCGGCCCGCGAGACCGATGAAGAGGCCGGCGCTCAGTTTGAAATGCTGGGCCTTTTCACCGTGATGAACGTGGTGCGCGTCGGCCAGGTCCATTTGTTTTACCGGGCACGGCTTTTGAGCACCGAGTTCAATCCCGGCCACGAAACCATAGAGGCACGGCTGTTCACCGAAGCCGAAATTCCCTGGGACGAAATAGCCTTCAAGACGGTCAAGGAAACCCTGGAACGCTACTTTGAAGACAGGCGCAAGGGCGCCTTTGGCATCCATACGAGCGACATCGCATAAGGCCGGCCGCCGGCGCCACAGACCCCGGTAGAATTTCCCGCATACCGGCCCATGTCGGCAAAAGGCCTTGGCCCGGGTCCCGGCCCCTGCGACCGGCTTCTTTCTCCTCTTCCCCTTTTCCCTCTTTCCCCTCTTTCCCCAACACCTCCCCGGAATCCATGTTCAATACCGCGATCTTTTTCCGCATTGCCGATGATTTTGTGTTGCCGCCGCTGGAGGCGCTGGAAGAAATTTTCCAATCGCATCGCTTTGTTCCCTGCGGCGCGACCGAGCCCGAGTCCAGTGGCTGGGTGCCGCCGCGCGGCAACAAGAGCACCGTGCTGCTCGAAAGCGTAGGCCGCTCGGTGATCGCGCGGCTGTGCACCGAGCGCCGGCCCGTGCCCTCCTCGGCCGTCAAAGCCGCGGTGGATGAACGCATTGAAAAATACAAAGAAGAAACCGGCCGCGAACGCGTGGGCGCCAAGATCAAAAAAGAATTCAAGCAGGAAGCCATGCTGGACCTGCTGCCGCGCGCCTTCACCAAACGATCCACCACCACGCTGTGGGTAGACCCGGTAAACAAATTCCTGGTGGTCGATTCCGGCAACCTCACGGGCGCCGACAAAGTCATCAGCTACCTGGTGGAAGCGCTCAGCGAAATCCCGGGCGCGCTGCCCGGCCTCAAGGCCAGCCCCATCCAGACGCAGATGTCCGCCGCCGCGGCGATGTCCCACTGGCTGTCGACCCGCGAGGCGCCCTACAACTTCACGGTGGACCGTGACTGCGAACTCAAGACGCCAGACGACCAGAAGGCGACGGTGCGCTATTCGCGCCATACGCTGGACATCGACGAAGTGGCCCAGCACATCGCAGCCGGCAAGCTGCCCACGCAGCTGGCCATGACCTGGAACGAGCGCGTGTCCTTTGTGCTCACCGAAACCGCGCAGCTTAAAAAACTGAAACTGCTCGACGTGGTGCTCGACGGCGTGCAGGAAAAGGGGAAGGACGACGACGGCTTTGACACCGATGCGGCCATCATCACCGGCGAGCTGTCTTCGCTGATTCCCGACGTGCTGGATGCGCTGGGTGGTGAACTGGGCGAGGGCGAGGGCGAAGCCGACGCCGGGCCGGCTGCAGCAGCGTCACCCGAACTGGCATCCGAGCCGGCCTGAGCGATCAGGGTTTTCCGGGAGTTGAAATCCCGCGGCGCAGGCGCCAACTGAGCAGGCAGCCGCACGAGTTCCCGCTGCGGCGGCATCCCTCGCACAAGGTCGTAAACACCATGGTGAAACCCCAACACATCGGCATCGTCGGCTGCTCCGCGGAAGGCGCGGCGCTTTGTTACCAGACCATTTGCACCGAAGGCGCCAAGCTGCTCGGCCCGCATGCCCACCCCGAGGTGTCGCTTCACACCCCCTCACTTTCGGATTACATGGCCTGCATTTACCAGGACGACTGGCGCGGCGTGGGCGACATCATGCTGGCCTCGGCCCACAAGCTCGCGGCGGCGGGCGCCGACTTTCTGATCTGCCCCGACAACACCATTCACCAGGCCTTCGCGCACGTTGAGGCGCGCTCGCCCCTGCCCTGGCTGCATATTGCCGAGGTCGTTGCCGAGGAAGCCGCGCAACGCGGTTTTCTGCGCATCGGCATTACCGGCACCCGCTGGCTGGTGGGTAGCGAGGTCTACCCCGACAAACTCCACGCGCGCGGGCTGGACTTCCTGCGCCCCACCGACGCCGAACGTGACGAGATCAACCGCATCATCATGGACGAGCTGGTGTACGGTGTGTTCAAACCCGAGGGGATCACCTACTTCCAGCAAGTGATGTCGCGCATGAAAGGCGCGGGCTGCGACGCCGTCGTACTGGGCTGCACCGAGATCCCGCTGATCATGAGCGACGCCAATTCGCCCTTGCCGACGCTGGACTCGACGCGCCTGCTGGCACGGGCCGCGCTTCGGCGGTCGATCCAGGCTGCAGCCACGTCGGCGTAGTCGCAGGCAGAAACAAAAAAGCCGGTCAGCAAACGCTGACCGGCTTTTTATTTTTAATGGTCGGTGTGAAAGGATTCGAACCTTCGACCCCTTGCACCCCATGCAAGTGCGCTACCAGGCTGCGCCACACACCGACAAGCCTCAGATTATAGCCTGCCGCGAGCGCTTCTCAGTGGTTGTTGCCCAGGAGATCACGGATTTCGAACAACTCGCGGCGCACCAGCTGCAGCCGTTGCTGCGCGGCCGTCCCCGTTGGCAGGTCGGCGCCCTCGGGCTCGCTGTCTTCGAAGTCGGAGTGGTCCGTCGAATCCTCAAAGTCCTCCAGCAGAGACTCACCACCTTCGAGCACCTCAACACCATCAAGCATGACTTCGCCGTTGCGGCGCTTGTCGCGTTCAATCTGGACGATTTCCTGGAGCTTGTTGCGCGCGCCGCTGATGGTGAAGCCCTGGTCGTAGAGCAGGTCGCGGATGCGCCGGATCATGAGCACCTCGTGGTGCTGGTAGTAGCGCCGGTTGCCACGCCGTTTCATCGGGCGCAGCTGCGTAAACTCCTGCTCCCAATAACGGAGCACATGAGGTTTGACGCCGCACAAGTCGCTGACTTCACCGATGGTGAAATAGCGTTTCGCCGGGATGGGTGGAAGGGTTTTCTCCAATTAAATCAATGCGCTAAAGGGGAAACCTCTAAATCTACTCTAAGTAGAAAGTTAGCGCAAAGAGTTACTTGGCTTTTTTGAAATCTGTTGTTCCGTCACACAAGTAACACGAAGTTACCAAGCCACAGCAGTGCAATAAGACGGCATCCGCGATGCCAAGGCTCACCCAAGCTGTTCGGCCGGATTTTCGCCTTGTATCTGATCTTTGAGCTTGTGACTGGCGTGGAAAGTGACCACGCGGCGGGCCTGGATGGGGATAGCCTCGCCGGTGCGGGGGTTCCGGCCGGGACGCGGAGCCTTGGTGCGGATCTGGAAATTGCCGAAACCGGAAATTTTTACATCATTTCCGTCGACCAGGCTGTCTGAAATCAGGTCGAAGAACGCGTCGATCATGTCTTTCGATTCGCGCTTGTTGAGTCCGATCTGTTCAAACAGCAGTTCGGCGAGGTGCGCCTTGGTCAATGCCGGGGTTTCCAGGCTTTCAACAGAAAATTCCATGCGGCAGTGCTCCGGGCGTTTTTATTTTGGAGGGTTCGTGGAAGCCTCAGGCACGCAGGCGCGCCCCGACTTGACCTTGCAGATTCGCGAGAACCGCCTGAACGGCCGCCTCAATCTCCTCGTCGGTCAGTGTAGCGGTGTCGCTCGAAAGGACCAAGCGCACGGCCAGGCTTTTTTCACCCAGTTGCATGCTGGCGCCGGCTTGTTGCGGCCGATAGACGTCGAACAAAGTCGCGCCTTTGAGCAAGCCTTGCGTAGCCGCGCCGTGGATGGCCGCCATGAGCGCTGCATGCGTGACACTCTCCGCAACAATGACGGCGATGTCGCGCTCCACGGGCTGCAGTTTGCTCACCGGCTGGAACTCAGGCACCGGCCTCTGCAAGACCGCATCCAGTTCCAGTTCAAACAACAGCGGCGCTTGGGCCAGTTCATAGCCCTGGCGCCACTGCGGATGCAACTCGCCCACAAAGCCGATGGCCTTGCCGCCCACCGACACGGCAGCGCAGCGGCCGGGATGCATGGCCGGATGTGCGGCGGGCGTAAAGACCGCCTGAAGCGGCGCGAGCAAGGCCTCGACGTCGCCCTTGATGTCGAAGAAATCCACCGCCTTGTCAGACTGGCTCCAGTTCATGGCCGAGCGCGGTCCGTAGGCCAAGCCCGCGACACGCATGGGCTGGCCGAAGCCGGCCACGGTGGTGTCGGTGTTCTGGCTATGCGCGTCGCGCAGGAAGACGCGGCCCAGCTCAAACACGCTCACACGGGATGCCTTGCGGTCCAGGTTGAACTTGAGCACCTGCAGCAACGAACCCAGCAGCGAGCTGCGCATGACGCTCATCTGGCTGGCGATCGGATTGAGCAGCTTGATGGGGTTAGCGTTGCCGGCGAGTTCATGCTCCCAGCGCTCTTCCACAAAGCTGAAGTTGATGGTTTCCTGGTAGCCCAGCGAAGCCAGCGCGCGGCGCACGGCAAAAGGGCTGCGCTCGGCCTCAAGACGCAGCCGCGCCGTGATGGGCGCCAGGGGCGGCGTGTCGGGCAAATGGTTGTAGCCCACCATGCGCACCACCTCTTCGACGAGGTCTTCCTCGATTTGCAGGTCGAAGCGGTAGCTGGGCGGGGTCACGGTCAGCGTGCCCTCGCCTTGCGTCACCGGCAAGCCCAGCCGCTGTAGCGCATCCAGGCACTGCGCCTGGGTGAGCGGCATGCCGATCACCTTGGCGGCACGTGCCACGCGCAGGGTGACGGGCACCGCCTTGGGCACGTTGACCTGCTGGTCGTCCATGGGACCGCACACGGTTTGCGCCGTGCCGCAGATATCGATGATCAGCTGGGTGATGCGCTCGATGTGCTCCACGGTGTGGCCGGGGTCAACGCCGCGCTCGAAACGATGGCCCGCATCGGTCGAAAAGTTGTAGCGGCGCGAGCGGCCGGCGATGGACTTGGGCCACCAGAAAGCGGCTTCGACGTAAACATGTTTCGTATCATCAGACACCGCGGTGGCGTCGCCGCCCATGATGCCGGCCAGCGATTCGACTTGCGCGTCGTCGGCGATCACACCGACTTTTTCATCGACCGTCACGGTGTTGCCGTTGAGCAGCTTGAGCGTCTCGCCGGGCTTGCCCCAACGCACGTCGAGCCCGCCGTGGATCTTGTCGAGATCAAAGATGTGCGAGGGGCGGCCCAGCTCGAACATCACGTAGTTGGAAATATCCACGAGAGCGGTCACGCTGCGCTGGCCGCAACGCGCCAGGCGGTCCACCATCCATTGCGGCGTGGCGGCTTTGGTATTGACGTTGCGCACCACGCGGCCTGAAAAGCGGCCGCAAAGATCGGGAGCGCTGATTTTGACCGGCACTTTGGTCGCATCGACCGCGGTCACGGCCGGGATGGACGGCGTATGCAGCGGCGCGCCGGTGAGCGCGGCGACTTCGCGCGCGACACCATAAACGCTCAGGCAATGCGCGAGATTGGGTGTGAGCTTGAGGGTGAACAGGGTGTCGTCCAGCCGCAGGTGCTCGCGGATGTTCTGGCCCAGCGGCGCATCGGCGGCCAGCTCGAGCAGGCCGCCATGGTCTTCGGAGAGCTTGAGTTCTCGCGCCGAGCACAGCATGCCCTGGCTCTCCACGCCGCGCAGCTTGCCGACCTTGATCAGGAAGGGCTTGCCGTCTTCGCCGGGCGGCAGTTCGGCGCCCACCAAGGCGCAGGGCACCTTGATGCCGACACGGGCATTGGGCGCGCCGCAGACGATGTTGAGCAGGCTGCCCTGCCCTACGTCAACCTGGCAGACGCGCAGGCGGTCGGCGTCGGGGTGCTGAACAGCTTCCTTGATTTCGCCGACGACGATCCTGCTAAAGGGCGGCGCCACGGGCTTGAGCTCTTCGACCTCGAGGCCGGCCATGGTGAGGGTGTCGGCGAGTTGCTGGGTGTCGAGCGGTGGGTTGCAGAATTCGCGCAACCAGGATTCTGGGAATTGCATGGTGAGACCTTGTTGTTCTTGTTCTTGTGGCTTATGACTGGAACTGCGAGAGGAAGCGGATGTCGCCGTCGAAAAACAGGCGCAGGTCGTTGACGCCATAGCGCAGCATGGTCAGGCGGTCCGGGCCCATGCCGAAGGCAAAGCCGATGTATTTCTCGGGATCCAAGCCCATGTTGCGCACCACGTTCGGGTGCACCTGGCCGGAGCCGGCCACTTCCAGCCAGCGGCCGGCGAGCGGGCCGGTCTGGAACTGGATGTCGATCTCGGCGCTGGGCTCGGTGAAGGGGAAAAAGCTGGGACGAAAGCGCAGCACCAGGTCGTCGCTTTCAAAGAAGGTGCGGCAGAAATCGGTGAAGACGAACTTGAGGTCCTTGAAGCTCACGTTCTCGCCTATCCACAGGCCTTCGCACTGGTGGAACATGGGCGAGTGGGTGGCATCGCTGTCGACACGGTAGGTGCGGCCCGGCGCGATGACGCGGATCTCGGGCATGCGGCCGCCGGCATCGATCAAGGCACGGTGCTTCTTGACATGCTGCACCGCATAGCGGATCTGCATCGGGCTGGTGTGGGTGCGCAGCAGGTTGGGCGCGGCCTCGGTGCCGCCTTCGACATAAAAGGTGTCGTGCATGGACCGCGCCGGATGGTCTTCCGGCGTGTTGAGCGCCGTGAAGTTGAACCAGTCGGTCTCGATCTCGGGGCCCTGGGCCACGTCGAAACCCATGGAACCGAAAATGCCTTCGATGCGCTCAAGGGTCAGCGAGACGGGATGCAGGCCGCCGTGCACGCGCTGCCGGCCGGGCAGGCTCACGTCAAGCGCCTCGGCTTTGAGCTGCTTTTGCAGTTCGGCATCGGCCAGGGCCTGACGGCGCGCGTTCAGCGCGGCTTCAATGGCTTGCTTGGCCAGGTTGATGGCGGCGCCGCGGGATTTTTTCTCCTCCACGCTGAGGGCCGCCATGCCCTTCATCAACTCGGTCACACGGCCGGTCTTGCCCAGGAACTGCGCTTTGGCGTTTTCCAGGTCGGCGGGCGTATTGGCCTGCGCAAAGCTGGCCTGGGCGCTGCTGACCAGCTCTTGGAGGGCATCAGGTTGGGTCATACGTTCTCTTGTTCGAAATACAAAACGGCAAAGGCGCTTTCGGCAGCACTCTCACCACGCCGGCGGGGAGTTAGCACTGCGGAAAAAACCATGAAAAAGGGCCAGAGCCTTTTCAAGCTCCAGCCCTTTTATTTTCTTGCGAAGGCAGTGATTGATCGGATCGCGTCAATACCGCCTGGCCTGAAAATCAGGCGGCCAGCTTGGCTTTCACCTGTTCAACGATGGCGCCGAAAGCAGCGCTGTCATTGATGGCCATGTCGGACAGAACCTTGCGGTCGATCTCGATGCCGGCTTTCTTCAGACCGTTGGCAAACTGGCTGTAGGTCAAGCCGAATGAACGGCTTGCAGCATTGATACGGGCGATCCACAACTGGCGGAACACGCGCTTCTTGGTACGGCGGTCACGGTAGGCATATTGCCCAGCCTTCATTACCGCTTCTTTGGCGATACGGAAGACATTGCCGCGGCGGCCGCGGAAACCTTTAGCAAGGGTTAAAACTTTTTTGTGGCGGGCGCGAGCCGTTACACCACGTTTGACGCGAGGCATGTGTGTACTCCTTGTTCGTCGTTAATTAAATGCCCTGGCCGGGGAGCATCTGTGCCATGTGACCCATATTGGTCTCATGAACAGTCACTGCACCACGCAGATGGCGTTTGTTTTTGGTGGTCTTCTTGGTCAGAATGTGACGTTTGAAGGCTTGGCCGCGCTTGACGGTACCACCCGGACGAACGCGAAAGCGTTTCTTCGCGCTGCTCTTGGTCTTCATTTTGGGCATGTAAATGCTCCTTTTCATTTGTGCTCGTGAGGCGCTGCGAACCTTCCGCAGACTTGATGGCCCCGAGCCACTTGTCAGTGGCAAGTTATGACGCTTGCCACTGCCGGCGAATGCTTTTCAACATCCGCTGGTCGCGGCGGGTTTGACCCCGCCACTTTTGGAGAAAGGCTTGTTGCCTTGTCTCACAGGAAACGCCTCGCGGCATCCCCTCAACAGCTTGCCGGATCACTCCGGCAAACCTGTGTTCTTTTCAATCCCTCAGGCCGCGGCCGAAGGGGCCGGTGCTGCAGTTTCCGCTGCCGGCTTGCCGCCGGGTTTCTTGCGGCCCGGCGCGATCATCATGACCATCTGCCTGCCTTCAAGCTTGGGGAACTGCTCCACCACAATCAAATCCGCCAACTCGTCGCGAATGCGCGCCAGCAGGGCCAAGCCCAGTTCCTGGTGCGTGATTTCGCGGCCGCGAAAGCGCAAGGTAATCTTGCACTTGTCGCCCTCTTCCAAAAAGCGCTTGATGTTGCGCAATTTGATGTTGTAGTCCCCATCGTCAGTGCCGGGCCGGAATTTGACTTCCTTGATCTCGATCACTTTTTGCTTGGACTTCGCTTCCGCCGCCTTTTTTTGCTCGGCGTACTTGAACTTGCCGTAATCCATCAACCTGCATACCGGCGGAACCGCCGTGGGGGAGATTTCAACAAGGTCCACGTCGGCCTCACCTGCCAACCGCAAAGCTTCCGAGAGGCTGACAATGCCTAAAGGCTCGTTGTCCGGCCCGGTCAGGCGCACTTCGGGGGCCATGATTTCACGGTTCAAGCGGTGCTTGCGTTCTTCACGGTGACGGCGGTCACGAAATTCAGTAGCGATGGTTCTATCCTTTAACTCTTGCTATAAAAGCTATAGCGGCTTGCACCCGTCCTGTAAGGACGACAGGCCAAATTCATCAACAATTTTGTCAAAAATCAGGCTTTTTTGGCGATGTCGGAAGCAATCGTTTCAGCGAAGGCTTCAAGAGGCATCACTCCAAGGTCTTTGTTACCCCGGGCGCGCACTGCAACGGATCCGGCTTCCTTCTCCTTGTCACCCACGACCAGGATGTAAGGGAGCTTTTTCATCGAGTGCTCCCGTATTTTATACGTAATTTTCTCATTGCGCAGGTCCAGGTTGACCCTAAGCCCTTGATTTTGCAGCGTTTTGGCAACTTCCCGAGCATATTCGGCCTGGGAATCGGTGATATTGAGGACCGAAACCTGCTCAGGCGCCAGCCAGGTCGGCAGCGCGCCGGCGTGTTCCTCGATCAAAATCCCGATAAACCGCTCCAAGCTGCCCACAATCGCGCGGTGCAGCATCACCGGCCGGTGGCGATTGCCATCTTCACCGACGTATTCGGCGTCCAGGCGCTCCGGCATCGAAAAATCGACCTGCATGGTGCCGCACTGCCACTGGCGGCCGATGGCGTCTTTCAGCGTGTATTCGATCTTGGGGCCGTAAAACGCGCCGTCGCCGGGGGCGATTTCAAACTCACAGCCGGACGCGCGCAGGCTTTCCATCAGTGCGTGCTCTGCCTTGTCCCAGCTCTCATCCGAGCCGATCCGCGCTTCCGGACGCGTGGCAACCTTGTAGATGATGTTCTTGAAGCCGAAGTCGGCATACACCTTTTGCAGCAAGGTGGTGTAGTCCACGCACTCCTTGAGGATCTGGTCCTCGGTGCAAAAAATGTGGCCGTCGTCCTGCGTGAAGCCGCGCACGCGCATGATGCCGTGCAGCCCGCCCGAAGGCTCGTTGCGGTGGCACTGGCCGAATTCGCCGTAGCGCAGCGGCAGGTCGCGGTAGCTCTTGATGCCCTGTTTGAAGATCAGGATATGGCCGGGGCAGTTCATGGGCTTGAGCGCGTATTCGCGCTTTTCGCTCTCGGTCGTGAACATGTTGTCGCGGTACTTGTCCCAGTGGCCGGTCTTTTCCCACAGCGTCTTGTCGATGATCTGCGGGCCCTTGACCTCCTGGTAGCCGTTGTCCTGGTAGACCTTGCGCATGTACTGCTCCACGCCCTGCCAGACCGTCCAGCCCTTGGGATGCCAGAACACCAGGCCGGGCGCGTGGTCGTCGATGTGGAACAGGTCCAGTTCCTTGCCGAGCTTGCGATGGTCGCGCTTTTCGGCCTCTTCGAGCATGGTCAGGTACTGCTGGAGCTCATCCTTGGTGGCCCAGGCCGTGCCGTAGACGCGCTGCAGCATCTCGTTGCGATGGTCGCCGCGCCAGTAGGCGCCGGCCACTTTCATGAGCTTGAAAAACTTCAGCTTGCCCGTGCTGGGCACGTGGGGGCCACGGCAAAGGTCTTCGAAGGCGCCCTCGCGGTAGAGCGAGACGTCTTCGTTGGCGGGAATACTGGCGATGATCTCGGCCTTGTAGTGCTCGCCTATGCTCTTGAAGTGCGCCACGGCTTCATCACGCGGCAGCACGCGGCGCGTGACCGGTTCGTCCTTGGCTGCGAGTTCCGTCATACGCTTTTCGATCGCGACCAGGTCTTCCGGCGTGAACGGGCGCTTGTACGAGAAATCGTAGAAAAACCCGTTTTCAATCACCGGGCCAATCGTGACTTGCGCATCCGGGAAAAGCTCTTTCACGGCATAGGCCAGCAAATGGGCGGTAGAGTGGCGGATCATGTCCAGCCCATCGGCATCCTTGGCCGTGATGATGGAGACCGCGCTGTCTTTGTCGATCAGATAGCTGGTGTCCACAACCTTGCCATCGACCTTGCCCCCCAGGGCGGCCTTGGCCAGACCGGTGCCTATCGAGGCAGCGACTTCGGCGACCGTGACGGCTTGCGGATATTCGCGCTTGGAGGCATCGGGGAGCGTGATCTGAATCATGGGATGGGCTTTAGGGAAAAAGTGGGAAAACAAAACAAAAAGCGCGGAACATGCCGCGCTTTGAGAGGGAAATTTGGATTTAAGCTATGAATTGTGTAGCTAACAATCACCAAGGGATGCGGACTAGCCCCCTGGATGACTCCAGAAAACGGACGAGAACCTAGTTCGCGGTGTCATAACCCGAACGATCCTTCCTGTTTCCAGTTTGATTGATTGCATGCGCGTATTTTACGGCAGCTTGGCAAGCCCGGGTCCGAAGCGCATTCGCCTGCGTGCCGCAGCGGATTATTGTGCCGAGCCTGGAGGCAAAAATCCCAAGCCCAGGCAACGCGGGCATTCCGTGATGACCGTCTGCTTTTCGACTTCGAAGTGCTCGTTGATGTTTTCGCTCTCAATGCGCAGTTCGCCGGAGCCTTCGCAATCGGGACAGGAAATACGCTTGAAACCTACGGTTAGCTCCGACATAGCCACCTCCTCCAGTTGATGTTCGCAGTCGTGTTTTATGTAACAAACAGCACTCTACGCCAAAAAGCACTCGCAAAAAAGCCCGGACAGGCCCTAGGTTCCGTCCGGGCTAAAGCTTCACCCCTGAGGGCAAAAGCGTATGGGTAATCGTTGAAGCGTAGTGGCTCAGTGGAACTGCTCTTCTTCGGTGGAACCGGTCAGCGCGGTCACGCTGGACTTGCCGCCCTGGATCACCGTGGTGACTTCGTCGAAGTAGCCGGTGCCGACTTCCTGCTGGTGCGAGAC
Organism: Polaromonas sp. P3_B1; assembly: GCF_056402935.1. Classification (NCBI taxonomy): domain Bacteria; kingdom Pseudomonadati; phylum Pseudomonadota; class Betaproteobacteria; order Burkholderiales; family Comamonadaceae; genus Polaromonas; species Polaromonas sp. P3_B1. Next base: position 74,154 of record NZ_JBFUGK010000016.1, on the reverse strand, counting down.
GAAGGTGTAGCCGCGGTCACGTGCCGCGAACTCGGGTTCTTGAACCTTCTCGACATAGGCAGACATGCCGCGCTTGACGTAGTCCTGGGCCAGGTCGAACATGTTGAACCACATCGAGTGGATGCCGGCCAGGGTGATGAACTGGTACTTGTAGCCCATCGCGCCCAATTCTTTCTGGAACTTGGCAATGGTCGCGTCGTCGAGGTTTTTCTTCCAGTTGAAGGACGGCGAGCAGTTGTAAGCCAGCAATTTACCAGGGTGAACCTTGTGCACGGCCTCAGCAAACTTCCTGGCGAATTCCAGGTCAGGCGTGCCGGTTTCGCACCACACCAGGTCGGCGTAGTGGGCGTAAGCAATGGCGCGGCTGATGGCCTGGTCAATGCCTTTTTTCGTCTTGTAGAAGCCTTCGGAGGTGCGCTCGCCGGTGATAAAAGGCTTGTCGTTTTCGTCGTAATCGCTGGTCAGCAAGTCGGCCGCTTCGGCATCAGTGCGGGCAATCACCAGCGTGGGCACGCCGCAGACGTCGGCAGCCATGCGGGCTGCCACCAGTTTCTGTACGGCTTCAGCGGTTGGCACCAGCACCTTGCCGCCCATGTGGCCGCATTTCTTGACCGATGCGAGCTGGTCTTCCCAGTGCACGCCGGCGGCACCGGCCTTGATCATGGCCTTCATCAGTTCGAAGGCATTGAGCACGCCGCCGAAACCGGCTTCGGCATCGGCCACGATGGGCGCGAAGTTGTCGATATAGCCCTTGTCGCCGGCGTCTATGCCCTTGGAGTGCTGGATCTCGTCGGCGCGGCGGAAGGTGTTGTTGATGCGCTCAACCACGGTGGGCACGGAGTCCACGGGGTACAGCGACTGGTCGGGGTACATGGAGGCGTAGCTGTTGTTGTCGGCGGCGACTTGCCAGCCCGACAGGTAAATGGCTTTGACACCAGCCTTGACCTGCTGCATGGCCTGGCCGCCCGTGAGCGCACCCAGGCAGTTCACGTAAGGCTCGTTGTTGACCAGGTTCCAGAGTTTTTCGGCGCCGCGGCGTGCCAGCGTGTGCTCAATCGGGAAGGAGCCGCGCAGGCGGACCACGTCGGCTGCGCTGTAACCGCGCTTGATGCCCTTCCAGCGCGGGTTGGTGGCCCATTCTTTTTCGAGGGCGGAAATCTGCTGGTCGCGGCTCAGTTGTTCGGTCAGGGTTTGCGGCATGGTGGGCTCCTTGAGTTGAAAGAATTGAAGAAGAGAAAAGTGGTGACTGCGATGGACTCACTTTAAGTCTTCTACAAGACTTTGTGAAGCTCTTATGTCTTATATAAGACAAAAATAAAATTCAATAAAATCATTGAACTACACAAAAAATACCGCAATACAAAATCATATTTCTCGGATTGAGAAATATTTGCGCAGCGCAGCATTTGCAATTTTTGCATTGTGAAATTAATTTATTGGATCGTGAAATATGCGGCGCCGCCCGCACAGGGCAGAAACGGCGCAGCAGCAGCGCGCCTGAGCCAGGAGCAAAGAGGGGCCTGGCGCGCTTGCAGCAGGCGCCCTGAAATTCAGGCTTGGCGGCCGGTGCGGTGCAGCACCCAGTCGCCGCCGGCAATGACGGGTTTGCCCCGGGTGCGCTCCGGCGAAATTTCATAGAGCACGCACAGCAATTCGCGCGCCGGCGTGGTGTCCAGCTGCACCATCACTTCGCGCCTGGTGTACTCACCGGTTTGCTGCGGCCAGACCTCTTCGATCTCATCGAGCACCCGCTCCAGCTCCGGGCTGACGGCATAGACCTCGCCGTGCACGACACCCATCCCGCCCAGCACCAGGCCCGGGTAGCTTCCCAGGTGATGCATGACGCCGGCCACCCGGGCCCGCCCCACCCACTGCGGCGCGGGCCGCAGGCGGTTGATGTCGCGCTCTTCCCCTTTGCGCAGGGTGCCGTAGACAAAAACATGGCGAGTGGCGAGAGCGTTCATCGCTTGGAATCCTGGGTATCGGAAGGCGGGGAAATTCGGTCCGCAAAAAACTAAGGCATGATTCCGGCCTGCGCCGGCATCCCCTGCCGGCCCATGCAACCGATGGGCCGCAGGGCCGCTGCAACAGGAACTCCCAGTTTAATGAACCGCATTGTGGCTTACGCCTGTCTCGGGCTCAGCATGTCTTTGGTGGGCAGCTATGTGGCGCTGTCCAAACCCCTGGTTGCCGCCCTGCCCGTCTTTCTGCTCGCCTGGCTGCGTTTTGGCATAGGCGGTGTGGCCATGCTGCGCTGGCTCAAAAAACCGGCTGGAGAGGCTGCCATGAGCCAGCAAACCGCCCGCCTGCTGTTCCTGGAATCCTTCCTGGGCAACTTCCTGTTTTCCCTCTGCATGCTGTTCGGCGTGAGCCTGACCAGCGCCGTCGCGGCCGGCGTGATCATGGCGTCCATCCCGGCCGCCGTCGCGCTCATGAGCTGGCTCTTCCTGCGGGAGCGCATCAGCCTGCGGGTATGGGGCGCGGTGGCCTGCGCCGTGGTCGGCATTGCGCTGGTGTCGCTGGCCAAAAATCCAGCGCCGGCGCACGCCGCCGCCGGGCCGCAAACCGACTTGGTGCCAAGCTACGCCTGGCTGGGCAACCTGCTGCTGGTGGGCGCGGTCTTGTGTGAGGCCTTCTATGCGGTGATCGGCAAGAAACTGACCGGCGTGCTGAGCCCCAAACGTATTTCAGCCCTGATCAACCTCTGGGGTTTTGCGCTCGTCACCCCGCTGGGCCTGTGGGCGGCCTGGCGTTTTGACTTCGGCGGGGTCGCGCCTTCCCTCTGGCTGCTGCTGGTGTTTTATTCGCTGGCTGCCAGCGTCTGGACGGTGTGGCTCTGGATGACAGGCCTCAAAACCATCCCCGCCAACGAAGCCGGCGTGTTTGCCGTCCTGCTGCCCATCAGCGCCGCCGCTGTCGGCGTCATCGTGCTGGGCGAAACACTGAACCCCACCCAGGTCGGCGCCTTCGGCATCGCGCTGGCCGGTGTGGTGCTGGCTACTTTGCCGGGACGGGGTCTGGAAAAGCCTGCTCCGGTCGAGCCGCCGCACTGATCTCGCGGTCCAGGCGCTTTTGCCGGCGCATCACATAGATGCTGTAGCTGATGATACCCAGCGACACCACCGTGATCAAAATCGTGGCCGCCGCATAGATCGACGGGTTCACACCGCGGCGGGCATAGCTGAAGATCACCTGCGGCAGGGTCGTCACGCCCGGGCCCGACAAAAACTCCGAAATCACCACGTCATCAAACGAGAGCGTGAAGGTCAGCAGCCAGGCCGACACCAGGGCCGGTGCGATGTTGGGCAAGGTCACCAGGAAAAACACCTGCATGGGCCTGCAGCCCAGGTCCATGGCAGCCTCCTCGAGGGTGCGGTCCATTTCGCTCAGGCGGGACTGGACCACCACGGTGGCGTAGGCCATGCCCAGCAAGGTGTGGCCGGTCACGATGGTGATGAAGCCGCGGTCGGGCCATCCCACGGTGCGTTGCACCGCCACCATCAGCAGCAGCAGGGACAAGCCGATGATGACCTCGGGCATGACCAGGGGTGCATTCACCAGGCCGTAAAACAGCGTGCGCCCGGTAAAGCGCAGGTAACGCACCAGCACAAAGGCGGCAAAGGTGCCCAGCACCACCGACAGCGTACCGGTGATCAGCGCCACCTTGAGCGACAGGAAGAAGCCCTCGACCAGCCGTGAATCCGCGAGCAGTGCCTCATACCAGCGCATGGAAAAGCCGGTGAAGACACCATCCTGCCGCGTGCTGTTGAAGGAAAAGACGATGAGGAAAAACAGCGGGATGTAAAGAAACAGGTACACCAGCCCCATCCAGAGCCGGCCGACGTTGTTTTCCACAAAACGGGAAATACCTCTCATGCCGCTCTTCATCTCAGTGCCCTCCCCGAGCGTCGCGGTCGCTGCTGGAGCGGTAATAAAAGGCGAGCGGCACCAGGATCAGCAAAATCATCACCACCGCGAGCGCCGACGCGCGCGGCCAGTTATTGCTGCTGAACATCTCGTCCCAGACCACGCGGCCGATCATGATGTTTTCGGCGCCGCCCAGCAGCGAAGGAATCACGAACTCGCCGACGCTGGGAATGAACACCAGCATGGAGCCGGCCACGATGCCCGACTTGCTGAGCGGCACGGTGATCAGCCAGAAGGCCTTCCAGGCGCTGGCGCCCAGGTCGTGCGCAGCCTCCAGCAGGCGGAAATCCATCTTCACGAGGTTGGCGTACAGCGGCAGGATCATGAAGGGGCAGTACACATAGGTCATGCCCACCAGCATGGAGACGTCGGTGTAGAGCATCACCATGGGCTCCTGGATGATGCCCAGCGACAGCAGCAGGTTGTTGAGCACGCCCTGGTCGGCCAGTATGCCCTTCCAGGCATAGACGCGCAGCAGAAAGGACGTCCAGAACGGCAGCATCACCAGCATCAGCAAGGCCGGGCGTATCGAGGGCCGCGAGCGGGCGATGAAGTAGGCAAAGGGATAACCTATGACCAGGCAGGACAGCGTGGTCAGCAAGGCGTACTTCAGTGAGGTTTTGTAGGCCTCCATGTAGATGGTGTTGCCGAAGCCGCCCACGGCGTCCTGCGCGTTGTCGATAAAGATGGACGCGTAGTTGTTGTAGCGCAGCAGGACGTGCCAGGAGCCCTTCACCGTCTCTATCAGCGGCGCGAAGGGATCGACGCCGCCTCCCATGTCCGTCACGCTGATACGCAGCAGGATCAGGAAAGGCAGCACAAAAAACAGCAGCAGCCAGACATAAGGCACGGCAATCACGAAGCGCCGCCCGAGGTTGAGCTGAAGCCAGGAGGGGATGTTTTTCATCGCCGGGATTGAATCGTTGAAGGCAGCGAACTGGGCCTACTGCGTCAGCACCACCGGTGCGGAGCCGTCCCACCAGAAGAAGACCTGGTCATCCCAGGTGATGGTGTCGCTGTCGTGGCGCGTGGTGTTGGTCTCGGTGATCTTGAGGGTGCGCCCGCCAGCCGCTTCCACGATGAAGGTGTTGTAACTGCCGAAATAAGCGATCTCGCGCACCTTGCCGGTGAACAGGTTGCTGCTGACCCCAGGCGGTCGGGCCTTGGCGATATGGATCTTCTCGGGCCGCACCGCGATGGCCACCGCCATGCCCAGCGTGCCGCTGATGCCGTGCCCCACGCTGACCACGCCCTGGTCGGTGGTGACTTCGCAGCGGTCGGCCTCGTCCAGCGTGAGCTCGCCTTCCAGCATGTTGACGTTGCCGATGAAGTCGGCCACAAAACGGCAATTGGGATGCTCGTAGATTTCCTTGGGCGTGCCAACCTGCAGCACGCGGCCGTGGCTCATCACGGCGATGCGGGAGGCCATGGCCATGGCCTCTTCCTGGTCGTGCGTGACCATGACACAGGTCACGCCCACCGACTCAAGAATGTTGACGAGTTCGAACTGCGTGCGTTCGCGCAGCTTTTTGTCCAGTGCGCCCAGGGGTTCGTCGAGCAAAAGCAGCTGGGGGCGCTTGGCCAGGCTGCGCGCCAGGGCCACACGCTGCTGCTGGCCGCCCGAAAGCTGGTGCGGCTTGCGCCTGGCAAAGGCCTCGAGCTGGACCAGCTTGAGCATTTCCTGCACACGCGCTTCGATCTCGCCCTTGGGCATGCCTTCACGCTTCAGGCCAAAGGCGATGTTGTCCCAGACCGTCAGGTGGGGAAACAGCGCGTACGACTGGAACATCATGTTGATGGGCCGCTCGTAGGGCGGGAAGGACGCAATGTCCACGCCGTCGAGGAAGACCGCACCGGAGGTCGGTTTTTCAAAACCCGCCAGCATGCGCAGCAGGGTCGACTTGCCGCAGCCCGAGCTGCCTAGCAGTGCGAAGATTTCCCCTTTATGGATGGACAGCGAAACGTCGTCAACCGCTGCCACGCCGTCAAAGCGCTTCACCAGCTGGTCGGTCCGCAAATAGCCATCACCGGGCGATGGAGGCAGGTTCATGAACAGGGGCACCAAGATGAAAAAAAGCTGCGCACACAACGCATTGCATGCACAGCCGGGGTCACACTGAAATCAGCGCTTGCCAGAGATCAGTAAAACGTCACTTGCCTTTTTTGAAGGCGGTGAACACATTGCTCATGGATTCGCGGGCTTCATTGGTGAAGCTGGCGGGCGACACCATTTTCTTCAGGTTGTCGGCATCGGGGAACACCGCCTTGTCCTTGGCGATTTCAGGCTTGACGTTGGCCAGGCTGGCCTTGTTGGCGGTGGCGTAGCCCAGCTCGTTGGTCAGGGACGCGGACACTTCAGGGCGCAGCGAGTAGTTGATGAAGGCCAGGGCATTGTTGGGGTGCTTGGCATCCTTGGGGATGGCCAGGGTGTCAAAGAAGATCAGGCCGCCGGTGCTGGGCAGCAGGGCCTCGACTTCGTTGCCGCTCTTGTTTTCCAGCGCACGGCCGCGGGCGATGTTGATGTCGCCGGCCCAGGCCAGCGCCACGCAGGCCTTGCCGCCGGCGAGGTCGTCAATCATGGTGCTGGAGAACATGCGGATGTGCGGGCGCACCTTGGCCAGCATCTCGGCCGCCGCCTTGTGGTCGGCCGGGTCGTTGGAGTACGCGTTTTTGCCCAGGTAGTGCATGGCCGGGGGCAGCACTTCGGTGGGTGAGTCAAGGTAGGCGATGCCGCAAGACTTGAGCTTGGCGGTATAGACCGGGTTGAACACCAGGTCCCAGGCGTTTTCAGGCATGGGGGTGGAGCCCAGGGCCTTGGTGACCTTGGCCTTGTTGATGCCGACCGTGGTGAAGCTCCAGGCCCAGGGCACCAGATAACCGTTGCCGGGATCTATGGTGCCCAGCTTTTCCATGATGGCCGGGTCCAGGTTGCCGTAGTTGGCAATTTTGGTCTTGTCCAGCTTGGCGAGCAGGCCGCCGTCGATCTGCGGCTTGGCGAACACGGCGCCGGGCACGACGATGTCGTAGCCGGTATTGCCGGCGACCAGCTTGGCGTGCAGGGCTTCATTGTTTTCGAAGGTCTGGTAGTTGACCTTGATGCCGGTTTCCTTCTCGAAGTTGGCCACCATGTCCTTGGCGACATAGTCTGGCCAGTTGTAGACATTGAGCACTTTTTCCTCGGCGGCTACGGCAGGCGCCGGTGCGCTCGCGGCGGCGGCCGGTGCGGCGGCGGCAGGCGCTTCGTCTTTTTTACCGCAAGCAGTCAATGCTGCCACCAGCATGGCCGAAAACGCCCAATACCCGAGATGCTTTTTCATAATGTCCTCAACTCCTCTTATAAAAACTTGGAAGTAAAAACCAGGAAACACTAGCAAAAATCAGACCGGAGCAATTGTATAAGAGGGTCGCAGGCACGGGAACCTTTCTTCTTATGCGGCCTTTGCATCAGGGCTTGCCGCCGGCAGCCCGGCAAATTCGCCTACAGCAGGACGGGCCGAAGGCGCTAGGCGCCTTTCCCCTCCCCGCGTACGCTTTTGGGACAAGCTTTCACTTCCCTTCCGAAAGACACCCCATGGGATTTGCCCGCTGGCTAGGCCAGGCCGCCATGAAGCCCTTCGCCGGGGCTCTGCCTGTGATGAGCGACACGGAGCGCGCCGCCCTCGAGGCCGGCACCGTCGGCTTCGAGGGCCGGCTGTTTTCGGGCCGCCCTGATTTTGATGCCCTGCTGGCAGCCGGACCCAATGTGCTCAGCGCCAAAGAGCAAGCCTTCCTGGACAAGGAAGTCACCACCCTGTGCGCCATGCTGGACGATTTCGCCATCGACCAGGCTGGCGACCTGCCGCCTCAGGTCTGGGCTTACCTGCGCGAGCACCGCTTCTTCGGCATGATCATTCCCGAGGCGCATGGCGGGCTGGGCTTCAGCCACTATGCCCACGCCACCGTGGTCACGCGCATCGCCTCGCTGAACATCTCCGCGGCCGTGACCGTCATGGTACCCAACTCCCTGGGCCCGGCCGAACTGCTGCTGCGCTACGGCACGCCGGATCAGAAGCAGCACTACCTGCCGCGCCTGGCCGACGGCCGCGACCTGCCCTGCTTCGGGCTGACCTCGCCCTATGCGGGCTCCGACGCGGCGTCCATCCCCGACCGCGGCCTGCTGGTGGAACGGGAGTTTGAAGGCCGGGTGGTGCGCGGCTTCAGCCTGAACTTCTCCAAGCGTTACATCACACTGGCGCCGGTGGCCACCGTTGTGGGCCTGGCCTTCAACGCCTTCGACGAAAGCCTGCCCGAAGGCCAGCGCGAGCTGGGCATCACCTGCGCGCTGATCCCGGTGCCGCAGCCGGGCATGAAGATCGGCAGGCGGCATCGCCCCATGGACGCCGCCTTCATGAACGGCCCCATAGAAGGCCGCGAGGTCTTTATCCCCATGGACTGGGTCATAGGCGGCAAAGCCCGGGTCGGCCAGGGCTGGCGCATGCTGATGGAATGCCTGGCGGCGGGTCGGGCGATTTCGCTGCCCGCGCTGGGCTCGGCCATGCAGCAAACCTCGCTTTTCGTCGCCAATGGCTACGGCCAGGTGCGCGAGCAATTCGGCCTTCCGATAGCCCGCTTTGATGCGATTGCCGGCGTGATCGCCGAAATGGGCTGCGAGCTGTATGCAACCGATGCCGCGCGCCGCTACACCGCCGCCGTGCTGGACCACGGCGAGCAACCCAGCGTGGCCAGCGCCATCCTGAAGGTACAGCTGACCGAAGCCGGCCGCCGCGCCGTCAACCACGGCATGGACATCCTGGGCGGCAAGGGCATCATCCAGGGCCCTTCCAACCTGCTGTCCGTGGCCTACCGCGGCGCGCCGATTGCCATCACGGTGGAGGGCGCCAACATCCTGACGCGCTCACTGATCATCTTCGGCCAGGGCGCGGTACGCTGCCACCCGTATGTGATGAAGGAAATGCAGGCAGTGCGGGACAAAGACGCCCAGGCGCTGGGCGAAGCGCTCATAGGCCACGGCGGGCACGTGCTGCGCAACATCTGGCAAAGCATCGCGGGCGCGCCGCTGCTAGGCACACCGCCCGCGGGCCTGGAAAAGGAAGCCCGGCTGATCGCGCGCCTGAGCAGCCAGTACGCGCTCACCTGCGACCTGGCCATGGGCCTGCTGGGCGGCAAGCTCAAGCGCATGGAGCTGCTGTCGGCCCGGCTCGGCGACGTGCTGTCGCACCTTTACATGGCCAGCGCCTGTGTCTGGCGGTATGGCGTTGAAAAGGACGGCGGCATGCTGCCGATGGCAAAGGCCGCGATCCGCATGCAGCTCGATGAAGCCGGCAATGCGCTTGAAGCGCTGTATGCCAACTTTCCGTCACCGCTGCGCCGCGTGGTAGGCGCGCTGGTGCTCAACCGCAGCACACGGCTGGCACCGCTTCGCGACGTTCAATTGCTGGAGCTGGCCAATCTGCTGCGCACCAATCCCGAGCTCATAGGGCGGCTGTGCCCTGACCTGGCAAGACCCACCGGCGGCGGCTTGCGCGACCTGATGGATGCGCTGGATCTCGCTGCCCGGCTCGGCGAAGAAACCGTGGCGCTCAACAAGGCTGTGCGCCGCAGCCAGTCGATGGAGCGCGCCGCGCAGGCCTCGAGCCGGCCTGAACTGGCACTGGCCTACCTGCGCGCGGCCGACAAGGTGATACAGGTCGACGACTTCGCGCCTTGAAGCACCTGCCGGGCGAACACTCAGGCGAACAATCCCTTGTATTGCTCGCGCAGCAAGTTCTTCTGCACCTTGCCCATGGTGTTGCGCGGCAGCTCGCTGACCACAAAACACTGCTTGGGAATCTTGAAGTTGGCCAGCTTCGATTTGAGCTCGCCCACGATCTGGCCGCCTTCCAGCGCGGCGCCGGGCTTGGCGATCACGACGGCCACGCCCACTTCGCCGAAGTCCGGGTGCGGCACACCGACCAGGGCACTTTCGGCCACGCCGGGCATGTCGTTGATATAGCCTTCAATTTCCGCCGGGTAGACGTTGTAGCCGCCGCTGATGATCAAATCCTTGCTGCGGCCCACGATGATGATGTAGCCGCGCTCATCGATCTTGCCGACGTCGCCGGTCTTGAAGTAGCCGTCCGCCGTGAATTCTTCTTTGGTTTTTTCCGGCATACGCCAGTAGCCCTTGAAGACATTCGGCCCCTTGACCTGGATACCGCCTATCTCACCGGCCGGCAGGGGCTGCCCGTCATCGCCCTGCACGCGCAGGCTGACGCCCGGCAACGCGAAGCCCACGGTGCCGCCGCGCCGCTCCGCGCCCTGGTAGGGGTTGGAGGTCAGCATCACGGTTTCGGACATGCCGTAGCGCTCCAGAATCGTGTGGCCCGTGCGCTCCTTCCATTCGTTGAAGGTCTCGATCAGCAAGGGAGCCGATCCCGCGACGAAGAGACGCATGTTGCGGCAGGCCTCGCGCGTGAGGCCCGCTTCGGCCAGCAGGCGCACATAAAGTGTGGGCACACCCATGAACACCGTGGCCTCGGGCAGCTTGCGCACCACCAGCTTGGGATCAAACTTGGCGAGCCAGATCATCTTGCTGCCGTTGATCAGCGCACCATGAATGGCGACGAACAGGCCGTGCACATGAAAGATCGGCAAGGCATGGATCAGCACGTCGCCCTTCCTCCAGCCCCAGTAGTCTTTGAGCACCAGGGCATTGCTCAGCATGTTGCCGTGCGTCAGCATGGCGCCCTTGCTGCGGCCCGTGGTGCCGCTGGTGTAAAGAATGGCGGCCAGGTCGTCGGCTTGCCGCGGCACTGCTTCATGCTGGTCGCTGCAGTGCGCGGCGCGGTCCAGCAGCGAGCCGGTGCGGTCGTCGTCAAGCGTAAAAACGTTCTGCGTGCCGGCCTTGAAGGCGATCTTGCTGACCCAGCCGAAGTTCTTGCTGCTGCACACCATGACCGAAGGCTCGGCATTGCCGATGAAGTACTCGATCTCCGCGCTCTGGTAGGCCGTGTTGAGCGGCAAGAACACATACCCGGCGCGCAAGGTCGCCAGGTAAAGCATCATGGCTTCCACCGACTTTTCAACCTGCACCGCCACACGGGCGCCCTGCGCCAGCCCGAGTGAGGCCAGCAGGTTGGCCATCATCGCGGTGCCGCGTTCAAGGTCGCGCCATGAATAATTCAGGCCGTTGTCGGTTTCGACGGCAACGTCGTCCAGCGAGGAAGGAAATGCGGCTCGCAGCGCCGCGAACAGGTTGTGGTTTTTCATGGCTCAGGCTGTCAGTGGTGTCTATGGTGTCAGTAGTGAGATTCAGCGGCCCGGCCGTCAAAACCGGGGCTGGCGTTTTTCATTAAAGGCCGTCACGCCCTCGCGGTGTTCGGGCGATGCGGCGTATCGGTAAGCACTCGCTGTCAAATCCGCCGCGGCCTGCGTGCTGCCGGCCTGGGCCAGCGTCCGCAAAGCCTGCTTGTTCTGCCTGGCCGCGCCGGGTGCCAGCGCGGCGCAACGGTCCACGCAGGCCATGGCCATGGCGCTCGCCTCCTGGGCGGGCACCACCTGATTGAGGAAGCCGCGGCGCTTCATCTCGCCAGCGTCCAGCACGGCGGCCGACAGCAGCATTTCGCGCGCGGTCAGCTCGCCCGCCGCGCGCATCACAAGCGCGGCTTCGCGCGGCGCCATCGGAAAGCCGAGCTTCGCGATGGGCGCGCCGAACTTCGCGCTGTCGCCGGCGATACGGATATCGCAGCAGCTGGCGATCTCCAGGCCGGCGCCCATGCAATTGCCTTCGATCTGCGCGACCATGGGCACGTCGCAATCGAGCATGGCTTGCAGGCCGCCCCACACGTCACGCTCATGAAAATCACGCAGAGCCGCTTCTTCAAACCGAAAACCGGCGTATTCGGAAATGTCTCCCCCCGCGCTAAAGTGCCCGCCCTCGCCCCGCAGTAGCACGCAGCGCAAGTCGGCGGCCTGCTGGATGCGCTCGAAGGCCGCGCGCAGCTCGCGCCACATGGCGCGGCTCATGGCATTGAACTTGCCCGGATGGGATAAGGTCACAAAGGCCAGGGAGCCCTTCACCTCGAGTAAAACAGCTCCGGCCATCAAGCGGTCATTCGAGTTTGGCGCCGGAGGCTTTCACCACGGCCGACCAGCGCTTGACTTCGCTGCTCACGAAAGCGCCGAACTGCTGCGGCGTGAGGTTGCCGAATTCCGCTCCGTTGTTGGCCCAGATGGCCTTGAGCTCGTCGGTGGTGGCGGCCTTGCGCAGGTCTTCGACGATGCGCGCCTGCACGTCGGGCGGCGTGCCCTTGGGCGCCCACATGCCGTACCAGGTGGTCACCGTGTAGTCGGGCAGGCCCAGCTCGCCGGCGCAAGGCACATCCGGGAAGGCCGGGTTGCGCTTGGTGCCGGACACCATCAGCGCCTTGATGCGTCCGCCCTTGATGTGGTTGGCCGAAGAACCCAGGCCGTCAAACATCATGTCGACATTGCCCGAGATCAAGTCCTGCAGCGCAGGGCCCGCGCCGCGATAGGGAATGTGGGTGATGAAGGTCTTGGTCTGCTGCTTGAACAGCTCACCGGCCAGGTGATGCGAGGTACCCGCGCCGGCCGAGCCATAGTTGTACTTGCCCGGCGCCTTGCGCACGGCTGCAAGATAGGCTTTGAAATCGGGAAACGGCAGGTTGCGGGGGTTGACCACCAGCACCTGCGGCACGTTGGCCATCAGGGCCAGCGGCACGAAGTCTTTTTCGATGTCGTAGTCGAGCTTGGGATACATCGAAGGCGCAATCGTATGGTGCACGGCGCCCATGAACAGCGTGTAGCCGTCGGGCTGCGCCCTGGCGGCGATGCTGGCACCCAGAGTGCCGCCGGCGCCGCCGCGGTTGTCGATGATGAGCTGCTTGCCGGTCAGCTTGGCGAACTGGGCGGACAGGGGACGGGCGAACGCGTCAGTGCCGCCGCCGGCCGGAAACGGCACGATCATCGTCACCGGCTTGGTCGGCCAACCCGACTGGGCCTGGCTGCCGAAAGACAGCGTCGCAGCGCCGGCGGCCGCGGCACGCAGGATGTCGCGCCGGGATGCGCCGGCATGAAAGCGGAAAGTCATTGTTGTCTCCTGTTGTCGTTGAAATAAGAAAAAACAAACCGGAAGTTCAAGCGCGATGAGCCGGTTTGCATTACCCAAACCCACTTAAGCAACGTTCGTAAAACCCGTTCCTAAGTACACATTCAAATGTACAAATCTTCGATGTCGCCCGACACGGGGATTTCCCCCTGTGCCAGTTGCGCGCGATGCCGGTCAAGGCGCTTGAGGTCATAGAGGTAATTCACCATGAGGCCGTAGGACTGCTTGAGCCCTTTCGGTGTCGGGTCGCCGGCCCAGTTGATGCGCTCTATGCGCGCGCCGTTGCCCAGGTGAAAACGCGCGACAGGATCCAAGGGCTTGCCTTCTTCCATCGTCCGCCCCAGGTAGTGTGCCGCGCAGTGCAACAGCATTTTGCGTACCGGAGATTTTTCGGCCAAAGCGAGCGGGTTTTCAGCCGCTGTGAGCAGATGCCCCGCACCTGGCGGCTCGAAGCCCACGGCCCTGCCCAGCGCAGTGCGTTCTTTCTCGCCGAGCTTCTCCAGCATGGCCCCGGCGTTCTTGGCCAGCCAGCCGCGAAAGCCCGGAATCGGCGAGAGCGTGGCAAAGGTCTTGAGCTTGGGAAATTCTTCTTTCAGCGTCTCGACCACGCGCTTGATCAGTGAATCGCCAAAACTCACGCCGCGCAGCCCGGCCTGGGTGTTGCTGATCGAATAAAAAATGGCGGTGGTGGCCCGGCTCAGGTCCGAGGGCGCAGCCAGTTCGTCGAGCAGCGGCATGATGTCGCCCGCGATCTGCTCAACCATGGCGACTTCCACGAAGATCAGCGGTACCTCGGGCAGGCGCGGGTGGAAAAAGCCGTAGCAGCGCCTGTCGCTGTCAAGCCGGTTCTTCACGTCGGCCCAGCCCTTGATGTCGTGCACCGCCTCGTACTTGATGAGCTTTTCGATCAGTGAGGCCGGCGAATCCCAGGTGATGCGGCGCAGGTCGAGAAAGCCCACGTCGAACCAGGTGGAAAACATGTATTCCATTTCCACGTCAAGCGCCAGGAGGCGCTTGTCGGCCTTGAGGCTGGGTTGCATCTCGGCGCGCATATCGACCAGGAACTGGATGCCGCCGGGATAGACGCTGAAGCGCTGCAACAGGCGCCGGCGCGGCGACACCGTGGCGCGCCGGTAGCGCACCTCGGCCACGGCCTCTTCAGGCGTGCCCACCGCAGCCGCGAACTGCGCCTGCGCGGCCTTGACCTTTTGCGGATTGGCGACGAACTGCTCGCTCATAAGCATCCACAGGTCGCGCCGGCGCGCAATGGTGGCACCCTCGTACCAGGCCGCGATGGCCATGGCGCGGCGGCCGCCCTCGACCTCGCTCACGCGCGGGTCGATGATGGCCTGCAACTCCTGCAGGGTGCGGCGCAGCACGCGCGGCGACAGCGCCTCGTCTTTGTGGCTCAGCGTCGCCTGCAGGCGCTCGTGCGTGCTGCGCATGGGCAGGCTCGCACCGGACGCTGTTTTTTTGCCCGTCGACGGCGCGGCTGGCGCCGGCGCACTTGCCCCGGCGCCTTTATCGCCCGCCGTGAAACGCGAGACGTTGCGGCTGAGCCATTCGGCCGCGCTCACGATGCCACCCGTGAGCGCTGGTTGCGGGCCAGTTCGCGCAGCGCTTCGCGCTGGCGCGTCAGGTGCGTGCGCATGGCGGCCTCGGCGCCTTCGCTGTCGCGGCTCTTGAGGGCGGCGAATACGGTCATGTGTTCCGACAGGCTTTGCGCCAGCCGCCCCGGCGCGTGCAGTTGCTGCAGCCGCGCCAGTTTGAGGATCTTGCGCAGGTCGGCAATCGCCTGTGCCAGCCAGCGGTTGTCGGCCAGCAGAATGATCGCCTCGTGGATTGCGAAGTTGGTGGCGTAGTAGTCATTGATGCGGCCGGTTGCGGCGTGGCTGTTAAGCCTTTCGTGCAGGGTCGTGAGGGCAGCAAGGTCGGCATCGGTGGCGTTGCGCGCGGCCTCGTAGGCACAGCGCCCCTCAAGCAACGCGATCACCGGAAAGATGTCGTCCAGGTCTTTTTCAGTCACTTCATTGACGAAGCAGCCGCGTCGCGGCTCATGGCGCAGCAGCCCTTCCGAGGTCAGCACCTTGAGCGCCTCCCGCAGCGGCGTGCGCGAGATTTCAAGGCGCTCACACAGCGCGACCTCGTCCAGAAAGCTCCCGGGCGCCAGCTGGCCCGCGAAGATCTGCTCGCGCAGGGTATCGGCGACCTCCTGGTGCAGTGAATTCTGGACAAGACGCATGGCATGACCCTTTGACTGACCCGATCCGCTGTACCCGGCGAATCCCCCTGCTGAACACTTGCTTTACCGCTGGTGCCAAGCATTCAGCCCAGCAATAATTTCAAGTAATTACGTGTAATTATGAGAAATAATTCAATCTCGATCAAGAGGCCTGTGCCTGAAAACGACAGGGAAAAACCCTAGTCTGGCCGACCTTGCTGTTTGGGGATTGGGAATGGGGAAATTGCGAAGCGACAGCAGCAGGCACAACCCGCCCACGGCGACGCCCCGCGTGGCATTTTTGTGCGGGGCCTCAGACCGGCTCAGCCCGTTTTGTCGCCCACACCCATAGCCAGGCACCGCCAATGATCATGGGAACGCACAGCCACTGCCCCATGCTCATACCCAAGGCCAGGATGCCCAGGAACTCGTCCGGCTCGCGGAAAAATTCGGCAATAAAGCGGAATACGCCGTAACCCAGCAGGAAGGCTCCCGACACCTGGCCTGTCTTGCGCGGCTTGCGCGCATACAGCCAGAGCAGCACAAACAGCAATACGCCTTCGAGCAGGAACTGGTAGACCTGCGACGGATGGCGTGGCAGCGGCGAGCCGCTGCCCGGAAACACCATACCCCACGGCAAGGCCGGGTCGCTGAAACGGCCCCACAACTCGCCGTTGATGAAATTGCCGACGCGCCCCGCCGCCAGCCCCGTGGGAACGCAAGGCGCCACAAAGTCCATCACCTGCAGCCAGGGCCGCTGGCGGGAGCGCGCAAACCACCACTGGGAGGCCAGCACCCCCAGCATGCCGCCGTGAAAGCTCATGCCCCCCTGCCACACGAAGAGGATTTCCAGCGGATGTGTGAGGTAGTGGCCCGGCTTGTAAAACAGGCAATAACCCAGCCGCCCGCCTAACACCACCCCCATCACGCCGAGAAACAGCATGTCCTCAATATCCCTGCGCGACCAGGCGCCCGGGCCGGTGATGGAGGCAAAAGGCTGGTGCCGCAACCGCCGCGTCGCCAGGAAAAAAAACAGGCCGAAGGCTGCCAGGTAGGTCAGGCCGTACCAATGGATGCCCAATGGGCCCAGCTGCAGCGCGACGGGATTGATTTGCGGGTGGATAAGCATGGGCGGTATTTTGCACGCAAGCCTCGTAGGAAAAGGCTTACGCGCAGGCCTCATTCGACTAGACTGGCGCAAACACGTCACGGATTTCGCCATGCGCCACTCCCTCTACCCCGCCCTTGTTTCCGGCCTGCTGGCTTTGCTCCTCACACAGACCGCCGCCGCGCAGGTCTACCAATGCCTTGATGCGAGCGGAAAAAAGGTTTACTCGCAAATGCCCTGCGCAGCCCAGGGCGGCAGCGAACTAGTCATCATGCAGGCACCCACCAGGTCCGCAGCCCCTGCGGATGGCGCGCCTTTCGCAGGCGCGCCGGGCACCAGCGCTGCTGCTGCGCCCAAAGATTGGGCGGCGGAAAATGCCGCAGCCGACGCGAGGGCAGCCGAAGCCGCCGGCGCAGCGCGCCAGGGCGCTCCATCGGGAATGGGCGGCTTGCGCAAAGGCACCGCCCAGCCGCAGCTCACCGACAAACAGATCATTGCCAACTGCGAGGCCAATCACGGCGCGCGTTGCAGCAGCGCCGGCGAAATAGCCCAGCGCCGGATGGAGCAGCGCGAACTTAGCCCGGCGGAAAGGCAGCAGCAGCAAAGCGCCGTGGCAGCGCGCCGCTACCGCGAACGGGAAGAAGCCTTTGACCGGGCTACTCGCCGATAAACGCCATAAAGCGCGCGAGCGCCGGGTTGGCGCTGGCGCCCGGCCACACCAGGCTGGTCTCACAGCCAGGCACCGTGACCGAAGCCCCTCGCGCGCCGCCACGCGCTGAAGGCTTGCCGGCAGGCAGGCTGCGGTACACCACGCCTGGCCGCTGAAATTGGCGCACGCTTTCGGGCACCCAGGCCACGCCGAGCCCCGCGGATACCAGGTTCACGATGGTCTGCATCTGAATCGCCTCCTGTGCAACTTGCGGCAGTTGCCCGGCAGCGTGGTACATCGCAAAAATCGCGTCGTAAAGCGAAGGCACGATGCGCCGGGGAAAAATCACCAGGGGTTGATCCAGCAAATCCAGGAGGGCAAGCGCCGCCTTGCTTGCCAGCGGATGCTGCTCGGGCAAAGCCACCACCAGTGGATCCTGGCTGATGCGCCGGCAGGCCAGGCCGGAGGGCGCAAAACCGGGTGAGTGCAACATAAAGCCCGCGTCGATCTCACCGCGCTCAAAGGCCTGCAGTTGCACGTCGCCTGTCGCCTCTATCAGCTCCAGTTGCACTTTGGGATACTGCTCACGAAAGGCGCGCACCCAGCGCGGCAACAACTCAAAACCCACTGTCGACACAAACGCCAGCCGCAGGCGCCCTGCTTCGCCGTCGGCGCTGGCCCGCGCATACGCCGGCAAAGCCTGGGCGCGCGCCAGCAGATCGCGCGCCTCGGCGACCAACGCCGCTCCCGCCACCGTCAGTTGCACGCTGCGCTTGGTGCGGTCAAACAGCCTGAGTCCCAGCAGCGATTCCAGTTGCGCAATGGCCTGCGTGAGTGGCGGCTGGGTCATGTTCAAACGCCGTGCAGCCCTGCCGAAGTGCAGCTCTTCGGCCACGGCCAGGAATTGGCGCCAGAGGCGCAACTCAATCAGGGGCGGCTTGCGCGAAGCCGCGCCTGCAGCGCTGAGGATATCCTTCATATGCAGTGCATATTAATACATCACAAATAATGGATTGGAAAGAATCAGTCAAAGCACGGATACTTTGCTCTTCCGATAACAGCGCCGGTCCCGCGTCCAGCAGGCCGAGGCAGCAACCCACCCACGAGACAGGCCATGAACACCAAAACCGTCAACATCGTCGCCAACCCCCGCAGCAAAAACATCACCGAGGGCAAATCGCGCGCGCCCAACCGCTCCATGTACTACGCCATGGGCTACGAGGCCGACGACTTCAAGAAACCCATGGTCGGCGTGGCCAACGGCCACAGCACCATCACCCCCTGCAACAGCGGCCTGCAAAAACTGGCCGACGCCGCGATTGCCGGTATCGAGGAAGCCGGCGGCAATGCCCAGGTCTTCGGCACGCCGACCATCTCCGACGGCATGGCCATGGGCACCGAAGGCATGAAGTACTCGCTGGTCAGCCGTGAGGTGATTTCTGACTGCATCGAAACCTGCGTGCAGGGCCAGTGGATGGACGGCGTGCTGGTGGTCGGCGGCTGCGACAAGAACATGCCGGGCGGCCTGATGGGCATGCTGCGCGCCAACGTGCCGGCGATCTACGTCTACGGCGGCACCATCCTGCCGGGCAGCTACAAGGGCAAAGACCTCAACATCGTCAGCGTGTTCGAAGCCGTGGGTGAAAACGCCGCCGGCCGCATGAGCGACGAAGACCTGCTGCAGATCGAGCGCCGCGCGATTCCCGGCACCGGCAGCTGCGGCGGCATGTACACGGCCAACACCATGTCCAGCGCTTTTGAGGCCCTGGGTATTTCGCTGCCCTACTCCAGCACCATGGCCAACCCGCACGACGAGAAGATGAACTCGGCCAAAGAATCGGCCAAGGTCCTGATCGAGGCCATCAAGAAAGACATCAAGCCGCGCGATATCGTCACCAAAAAGGCGATTGAGAACGCCGTCGCCGTGATCATGGCGACCGGCGGCTCCACCAACGCCGTGCTGCACTTCCTGGCCATCGCCCACACGGCTGGCGTCGAATGGACGATTGACGACTTCGAGCGCGTGCGCCAGCGCACGCCTGTGCTGTGCGACCTCAAGCCCTCGGGCAAATACCTCGCCGTGGACCTGCACCGCGCCGGCGGCATTCCCCAGGTCATGAAGACGCTGCTGGCCGCCGGCCTGCTGCATGGCGACTGCCTGACCATTTCCGGCCAGACCATCGCCGAGACGCTCAAGGACGTGCCCGCCGTGCCGCGCGCCGACCAGGACGTGATCCGCCCCATCGACAAGCCCATCTACGCGCAAGGCCACCTGGCCATCCTCAAGGGCAACCTCTCGCCCGAGGGCTGTGTCGCCAAGATCACCGGCCTGAAGAACCCGGTCATGACCGGCCCGGCGCGCGTGTTTGACGACGAACAATCGGCCCTGGCCGCGATTCTGGCCGGCAAAATCAAGGCCGGCGACGTGATGGTGCTGCGTTACCTCGGCCCCAAAGGCGGGCCCGGCATGCCTGAAATGCTGGCCCCCACCGGCGCGCTGATAGGCGCCGGGCTCGGCGAAAGCGTGGGCCTCATCACCGACGGGCGCTTCTCGGGCGGCACCTGGGGCATGGTGGTCGGCCACGTCGCGCCCGAAGCCGCGGCCGGCGGCAACATCGCCTTCATCCACGAAGGAGATTCCATTACCATCGACTCAAAGCAATTGCTGCTGCAGCTGAACATTGACGATGCCGAACTTGCCAAGCGCAAGGTCAGATGGAAAGCCCCGGCGCCGCGTTACACACGCGGCGTGCAAGCCAAGTTCGCCTTCAATGCCTCCAGCGCCAGCAAGGGCGCGGTGCTTGACGACTATTGATCGATTCGATTCCGGTCGCTGAAACAGCAAGAGCCCGTGAAGTTACACACTTCACGGGCTCTTTGCTTTGGGCCACCTCGCCTTTTGCGAAGTGCGGGTAAATTGGTGTCGTACGCGAATGAAGAACTTGCGGCGACTCAGGCCTACTTTTTCCTCTTTTTGGCCGAAAGCATGCCCATGGCGTCGCGCTGTTTGTCGATGCGGTCGTCCCTGCGCTTGGCCATCTTGTCGATTTCCCTGCGCTTGGTATAACCCGACGCGTCAGCCCAGGCCCACCAGGCAACGGCCATTGCAAAGGGAGACAGCACGATGAACCAACTCAAAGTTGCTACCGGCCCGATCTCGAGATATTTGAGGGCCAGGGCCACAATGCCAAGCAATAAAAAAAACATGAAACTTCTCCTGAATATGCCACCTGCGCCAAGGGGTATCCCCTTGAAACAAGGGTCAACCGGCACCACTACAATCACGTTGATTGACTGTAACCGAATCCACAACTTCCCCCCACGAGGACAATCCATGAAACGCATTCTTTCGGTAATCGCTTTTGTGACCGCGGGTTTTGCCGTGTCGACGCCAGCCCTGGCCGACCTGCAACTGGCCACCGCCAAGAACTGCATGGCTTGCCACGCCGTCGACAAGAAGCTCGTCGGCCCCTCCTACAAGGATGTCGCTGCCAAGTACGCCGGCCAGAAAGATGCCGCCGACAAGCTCGCCGCCAAGATCATCAAGGGTGGCTCCGGCGTCTGGGGCCCTGTGCCCATGCCCGCGAACGCACAGGTCAACCCTGAAGAAGCCAAGAAGCTGGCGGCCTGGGTCCTGGCAACCAAATAAGCGGCTCGCAAGCCCACAAAAAAGCCCGTCATCGACGGGCTTTTTTTATGTCAGTTTCACTTCACTGCTTTTCAGCCAGCTGATCGAGGATGGCGGGATTCTCAAGGGTAGAGGTGTCCTGCGTAATCGCCTCGCCCTTGGCGATGCCGCGCAGCAGGCGGCGCATGATCTTGCCGCTGCGTGTCTTGGGCAGGTTGTCGCCGAAGCGGATGTCCTTGGGTTTGGCGATGGGGCCGATTTCCTTGCCGACCCAGTCGCGCAACTCCTTGGCAATGGCCTTGGCTTCTTCGCCTGTGGGGCGCGCGCGCTTGAGCACCACAAAGGCCACGATGGCTTCGCCGGTCAGGTCGTCGGGGCGGCCCACCACGGCAGCTTCAGCCACCAGCGCCGAATGCGCCACCAGAGCCGACTCGATTTCCATGGTGCCCATGCGGTGGCCGGAGACGTTCAGCACGTCGTCGATGCGGCCGGTGATGCGGAAGTAGCCGTTGTCGGCATTGCGCACCGCGCCGTCGCCGGCCAGGTAGATCGTGCCGCCCATTTCTTCCGGGAAATAGCTTTTCTTGAAGCGCTCCGGGTCGTTCCAGATGGTGCGGATCATCGACGGCCAGGGGCGCTTGACGACCAGCATGCCGCCCGAGCCGTTGGGCAGGTCCTTGCCGGTTTCATCGACGATGGCGGTCATGATGCCGGGCAAGGGCAGCGTGCAGCTGCCGGGCACCAGCGGCGTGGCGCCAGGCAGCGGCGTGATCATGTGGCCGCCGGTTTCGGTTTGCCAGAAGGTGTCCACGATGGGGCAGCGCTCCCCGCCCACGTTTTTGTAGTACCACATCCAGGCCTCGGGATTGATGGGCTCGCCGACCGATCCCAGGATGCGCAGGCTGCTGAGGTCCGAGCGCGCCGGGTGCACTTTCTCGTCGCCCTCGGCGGCCTTGATCAGCGAACGGATCGCCGTGGGCGCGGTGTAGAAGATCGTGACTTTGTGCTTTTCGATCATCTGCCAGAAAC
This sequence comes from Polaromonas sp. P3_B1, assembly GCF_056402935.1. NCBI lineage: Bacteria > Pseudomonadati > Pseudomonadota > Betaproteobacteria > Burkholderiales > Comamonadaceae > Polaromonas > Polaromonas sp. P3_B1. Next base: position 52,486 of record NZ_JBFUGK010000016.1, on the reverse strand, counting down.
GCCCGGCATTCGGGAAGGTGGGGATGCCTTCAAAGATGATCTGCGTCGCGCCGGCCGCCAGCGGGCCGTAAGCCACATAGGTGTGGCCGGTAATCCAGCCGATGTCGGCCGTGCACCAGAAGACGTCGGCGGGCTGGATGTCAAAGGTCCAGTCCATCGTGAGCTTGGCCCAGAGCAGATAGCCGCCGGTGCTGTGCTGCACGCCCTTGGGCTTGCCGGTCGAGCCCGAGGTGTAAAGAATGAAGAGCGGGTGCTCGGCGCCGACGAATTCGGGTTCGCACACCGGCGCCGCCTTGGCGGTGATCTCGTGCATCAGGCTGTCGCGCCCGGCCACCATGTTGCAGGCTGTGGCGGTGCGCTGGTAGACGATCACGTTCTTGATCGACTCGCAGCCGCCCATGGCGATGCCTTCATCGACGATGGCCTTGAGCGGCAGCTCCTTGCCGCCGCGCAGCTGGTAGTTGGCCGTGATGACGGCCACGGCGCCCGCGTCCTGGATGCGCTCCTGCAGGCTCTTGGCCGAGAAGCCGCCGAACACCACCGAATGCGTGGCGCCTATGCGCGCGCAAGCCTGCATGGCCACCACGCCCTCCACCGTCATCGGCATGTAGATGATGACGCGGTCGCCCTTCTTGATGCCCGCGCCCTTGAGCGCGCTGGCAAACTGGCTGACCTTGGCGTGCAGTTCCTTGTAGGTGACGTTGGTGACCTTGCCCTCGTCGCTTTCGAAAATGATGGCTTTCTTGTTTTCGACCGGCGTGCCCAGGTGGCGGTCCAGGCAGTTGTAGGAGGCGTTGAGCTCGCCGTCGGCAAACCATTTGTAGAAAGGCGCGGCGGACTCGTCCAGCGTCTTTGTAAAAGGCTTTTTCCAGCTGAGGTTTTCGCGCGCCAGGCGCGCCCAGAAGCCCTCAAAATCCTTTTCTGCTTCAGCGCACAAAGCCTGGTAGGCCGGCATGCCCGAAATGCGCGCCGCCTTCACGGTGGCAGCAGCAGGCGGAAAAATGCGGTTTTCAACCAGGGTCGATTCGATCGCGGAATTGGGGGCGCTCATTTGGCTGTGTCTCCTGTTTGTCACTGAATGCGTGGTACTGTTATCTGCCGCACTTACAAGCCACTGACTGGCTTGAAGCTTACAAAAGCTTGAATTCGGGGGTGCGGCCACCCTCTTACAATGCCGCAACCTTCCCAGCTTACGCCATCATGACTGAACCCACCCAGACCCCCGCCACCGGCAAAATTTCCCCGCTGCGCCCGCTGCCCAACCTGATTTTCGCCAGCCGCTGGCTGCAATTGCCGCTCTACCTGGGGCTGATCGCCGCGCAGGCGGTGTACGTCATGCATTTCCTGGTCGAGCTGTGGCACCTGATCGAAGCCGCCTTCGGCAGCCAGGCCGCCCTGCAGTCGCTGATCACGAGCATAGGCTACAAGACCGCCATACCCGTCGCGTCCCTCAACGAGACCGTCATCATGCTGGTGGTGCTGGCCCTGATCGACGTGGTCATGATCTCCAACCTGCTGATCATGGTCATCGTCGGCGGCTACGAAACCTTTGTGAGCCGCATGAACCTCGAAGGCCACCGCGACCAGCCGGAATGGCTGAGCCATGTGAACGCCTCGGTACTCAAGGTCAAGCTGGCCACGGCCATCATCGGCATCAGCTCCATCCACCTGCTGAAAACCTTTATCAACGCCGACAACTACACCGACAAGGTGCTGATCGCGCAGACGGTGATCCACATCACCTTCCTGCTGTCGGCCATTGCGATCGCCTATACCGACAAAATCATGTCGGGCATTGCCGCGCAAAAGCACTGAGCCTCAGGCCGGCGCTTTCGTTGCGCCTGCGCTGCGCACCAGCAGCAGCGCACCCAGCGCGCCGGACAGCAGCGAACCGCAGAGCACTCCCAGCTTGAGCTGCGTTTCATAGGCTGCACCCTGGCCGGCAAAAGCCAGCGCGCCTATGAAGAGGCTCATGGTAAAACCCACGCCGCAGAGCAGGCACACACCGAAGAACTGCCGCCAGCTGGCCCCTGCCGGCAGGCGCGCACCGGCAAAGCGGATCAGCAACCAGGACGCGCCGAACACGCCTATCGCCTTGCCCACCAGCAGGCCCAGCGTGATGCCCATGGGCACGCTTTGCAGCAAGGTCGCCGGCGTCACGCCCTGCAACGGCACGCCGGCGTTGACGAAAGCGAACATGGGCAGCACCGCAAACGCCACCCAGGGATGCAGCGCATGCTCGGCCGCCTTGAGCGGCGAGCCGCCCTTGCCGTCGGACAGCGGAATCGCCAGCGCGGTGACCACCCCGGCCAAGGTGGCGTGTATGCCCGACTTGTAGACAAACAGCCAGATCACCAGCCCCACCGCGACATAGGGCGATATCGCCATGACCTTCGCGCGGTTCAGGGCCAGCAGCACCAGCACGCCCGCGCCCGCGGCGGCCAGCGCCGGCAAGGAAAGCTTGTCGGTATAAAAGAAGGCAATGATGAGGATGGCGCCCAGGTCGTCAATGATGGCGACGGCCGTCAAAAACACCTTGAGCGAGGCCGGCACCCGGCTACCCAGCAGCACCAGAATGCCCAGCGCGAACGCGATGTCGGTCGCCGCCGGAATGGCCCAGCCGCGCAGCGCGACGGAATTACCGGCATTGATCGCCACATAGATGAGCGCCGGCGCCACCATGCCGCCCAGCGCTGCACCCACCGGCAGCAGGGCCTGGCTGCGCGAAGCCAGTTCGCCGTCCAGCAGTTCGCGCTTGATCTCCAGCCCCACCAGGAAAAAAAACACCGCCATCCACAGGTCGTTGACCCAGTGCAGCAGCGACTTGGACAGCAGCAGCGCTTCGGAGCCCAAGCGCAACTCGCCGGGCAACTCCACAAAGCGCATGTAGGCTTCGCTCCAAGGCGAGTTGCTGACGATCAGCGCCAGCACGGCCGCCAGCGCCAGCACCACGCCCGACAGCGACTGCGAGTTGATGAACTGGTTCAGTGTGCGGTGGACAAATTTGAGCATTGCCTATTGTCCCAGACACGCACGGCTCGGCGGTACCGAGTGTTCCGCCTGGACGGGGGTTAAACCATATTTCCAGGCACCACCCATTTATCAAACTGTTCTGCAGTGACATGGCCCGAGGCCAACGCCGCGTCGCGCAGGCTGCTGCCTTCCTTATGCGCTTTTTTAGCGATGAAGGCGGCCTTGTCGTAGCCGATGTGGGTGTTCAGCGCCGTCACCAGCATCAGTGATCGGTCCACCAGTTCGGTGATGCGTTCGCGGTTCGGCTCTATACCCACGGCGCAGTGGTCGTTGAAGCTCACCATGCCGTCGGCCAGCAAGCGCACGCTCTGCAGGAAGTTGTGCGCCACCATGGGGCGGAAGACATTGAGCTCGAAGTTACCCGAGGCGCCGCCGAAGTTGATGGCCACGTCGTTGCCGAACACCTGGGCCGCCAGCATCGTCACCGCTTCGCTTTGCGTCGGGTTGACCTTGCCCGGCATGATGGACGAGCCGGGCTCATTCTCGGGAATGCTGAGCTCGCCGATGCCGCTGCGCGGGCCGCTGGCCAGCCAGCGCACGTCGTTGGCGATTTTCATCATGCTGGCAGCCAGGGTTTTGAGCGCGCCGTGCGCATGCACCAGGCCGTCGACCGAGGCCAGCGCCTCGAACTTGTTGGGCGCCGTGACAAAAGGCAGGCCCGTGAGCGTGGCCAGCTCGGCCGCCACCTGCACGGCATAGCCCTTGGGCGCGTTCAGGCCGGTGCCGACGGCGGTGCCGCCCAAGGCCAGTTCGCACAGGTGCGGCAAGGCGGCGCGCACATGTTTTTCGCCATGGTCCAGCTGCGCGACATAGCCCGAAAACTCCTGGCCCAGCGTAAGGGGCGTGGCGTCCTGCAGGTGAGTGCGGCCAATCTTGACGATGCCGTCGAAATCTTTGGCCTTTTTCGCCAGCGTGGCGCGCAGCTTCGCGATGGCCGGCAGCAGCTTGTGAGTCAGCGCCTCCACCGCGGCCACATGCATGGCGGTCGGGAACACATCGTTGGACGACTGGCTGCGGTTCACGTCGTCGTTGGGGTGCACCAGGCGGCCTTCGCCGCGCTCGCCGCCCAGGATTTCACTGGCGCGGTTGGCCAGCACTTCATTGACATTCATATTGGTCTGCGTGCCCGAGCCGGTCTGCCAGACCACCAGGGGGAACTCGTCCGCGTGTTTGCCCGCGATCACCTCGTCGGCCGCCGCCACGATGGCATTTGTCTTTTTCTCGTCCTGCAAGCCCAACGCATGGTTGACCTTGGCGGAGGAACGCTTGACCTGGGCCAGCGCCTTGATGATCTCGCGCGGCTGCTGCTCGCCCGAGATGTCGAAGTTCTGCAGCGAACGCTGCGTCTGCGCGCCCCAGAGTTTGCCGGCCGGCACTTCGATGGGGCCAAAGGTATCGCGCTCGGTGCGCGTGCTGCTGCTTGTCGTCATGGAATATCCTGCGCTGTCAAAAAAAGGGGTAAGAACCTGTTCACGGTCTAAATGAGGCCGCGTTGGGATGCAATCGGGATGAGTGGGCCGACCGGTACCGCCGCATGGGCTCATGCCCATGCAAGGGCCCGGGTGGCTCAATCGCCCGATTTCACCCCAACCCGGAGGGCAAGTGCCTTCTCGGGCGGTCTGCGGCGTTGCGGCGCTAGCCCATAGGTGAACTATGGGCGTCGCACCGCGCCTTGCATCCCATCCCGAGAAGGTGCTTGCGCGGCCCCATTTAGACCGTGAACAGGTTCTAAGTATGACCGCAGACGAGAAGAATTCTCATCTGAGGGGTTTTGCGAAGACGGATAATTGCAAGGTTTGCCCGAAATCCCCAAAACGACGACCCCACCCCACCATGACCACGATCAAGCAAGCCGACCTCATCGAATCCGTAGCCGCCGCGTTGCAGTACATCAGCTACTACCACCCCACGGACTACATCGCCCACCTGGCGCGCGCCTATGAGCGCGAGCAAAGCCCGGCGGCCAAGGACGCGATCGCGCAGATCCTAACCAACAGCAAGATGAGCGCCACCGGCCAGCGCCCCATCTGCCAGGATACCGGCATCGTCAACGTGTTCCTCAAGGTCGGCATGGACGTGCGCTGGGAAGGCTTCACCGGCAGCCTTGACGACGCCATCAACGAAGGCGTGCGCCGCGGCTACAACCACCCCGACAACACCCTTCGCGCCTCGGTCGTCGCCGACCCGCAGTTCGAGCGCAAGAACACCAAGGACAACACGCCGGCCGTGATCTTCACCGAACTGGTGCCCGGCAACAAGGTCGACGTGACCGTCGCGGCCAAGGGCGGCGGCAGCGAAAACAAAAGCAAGATGGTGATGCTCAATCCCGGCGACTCGGTGGTCGATTGGGTGCTCAAGACTGTGCCCACCATGGGCGCCGGCTGGTGCCCGCCCGGCATGCTGGGCATAGGCATTGGCGGCACCGCAGAGAAAGCCGTGCTGATGGCCAAGGAAAGCCTGATGGACGACCTTGACATGTACGAGCTGCAGGCCAAATCGTCCTCGGGTACGGCGCTCACCAAAACCGAAGAGCTGCGCCTGGAACTGTTCGAGAAAGTCAACGCGCTGGGCATAGGTGCGCAAGGCCTGGGTGGCCTCACCACCGTGCTCGACATCAAGATCAAGATGTACCCCACGCACGCGGCCAGCAAGCCCGTGGCCATGATCCCCAATTGCGCCGCCACGCGCCACGCGCACTTTGTGATGGACGGCAGCGGCCCGGTCTACCTGGACCCGCCTTCGCTGGACCTGTGGCCCAACGTGAACTGGGCGCCCGACTACAACAAGAGCAAAAAGGTCGACCTCAACACGCTCACGCGGGAAGAAGTCGCCAGCTGGAAACCCGGCCAGACCCTGCTGCTGAGCGGCAAGATGCTGACCGGCCGCGACGCCGCGCACAAGCGTATCCAGGGCATGCTGGCCAAGGGAGAAAAGCTCCCGGTCGATTTCACCAACCGTGTCATTTACTACGTCGGCCCGGTCGATCCGGTGCGCGACGAAGCCGTGGGCCCCGCCGGCCCGACCACCGCCACCCGCATGGACGGCTTCACGGAAATGATGCTGGCTGAAACCGGCCTGATCTCCATGATCGGCAAGTCCGAGCGCGGCCCGGTCGCCATCGAGGCCATCAAGAAACACAAGAGCGCCTACCTGATGGCCGTCGGCGGCGCCGCCTACCTGGTCAGCAAGGCCATCAAGACCGCCAAGGTGATCGGCTTTGCCGACCTGGGCATGGAAGCGATTTACGAATTCGACGTGGTGGACATGCCGGTCACCGTCGCCGTCGATGCGGGCGGCACCAGCGCCCACATCACCGGCCCGGCCGAGTGGCAGAAAAAAATCGCCACCGGCGAATTCAAGAACATTCCCGTCGCTGCGGCGTGACGCAAAGCCAGGCTGGCGCCGACCGGCCGGTCGGCGTGTTCGACAGCGGCGTGGGCGGCCTCAGCATCCTCAAGGCGCTGCGAGCACAACTGCCTATAGAGTCCTTTGTCTATCTTGCCGATGCAGGCTTTGCGCCCTACGGTGAGCGCGGCGATGCTTTTGTGATTGAGCGCACTCGAGCGGTCGTGCGCAAACTGCGCGACGAACATGCCATCAAGGCGCTGGTGATCGCCTGCAACACCGCGACTGCGGCGGCAGTCCACCTTGTACGAACCGAACACCCCGACCTGCCGCTGGTCGGGGTGGAACCGGCACTCAAGCCGGCAGTCGCCTTGAGCAAGACACGGCGCATCGGCGTGATGGCAACGCGCGTCACGGTGACCAGCACCAAGCTGCGCGTATTGCATGACTCGCTCAAAGACCGGGCCGATTTCATCCTGCAGCCCTGCGATGGGCTGGCCGATGCGATACAGAACCATGATGTGGCCCGGGTCCGCGCGCTGTGCGAGCAATACACCCAGGCGATAGGCCCCTTCGGCGGCGGCGCAGGAGAAGTCGACACCCTGGTGCTGGGCTGTACGCACTACGCTTTTGCGTGGGACACATTGCAGGCCCTGGTGGGCCCGGATGTCGGCTTGATTGAAACCGGCGAGCCGGTGGCGCGGCAGACGCGCCGCCTGCTTGAGGCTGCCGGACAATTGCGGCCCGGCGATCTGCCCGGCCACACCACTTTGCTGACCACAGGCTCGCAGCAGGCGCTGCAAGCGGCAGCCCAGCGCTGGCTGGGCCTGTAGCGCCGGCGCTGTTGCCGGCGCTCACCGCCTTTCAGACGCCGCTTATTGCGGCTTCAGGCCGACGTTGCGCGCCAGGGTACGCCAGCGCTCGGATTCCGAACGCAGGAAGCTGCGCAGCTGGTCGCGCGAGGTACCCTTCATTTCCACACCCAGGGCGGACATCTTCTCGACCACCTTCAAGTCCGACATCGCGGACAGAAGTTCCAGGCGAAGGCGTTCAGTGACTTCGAGCGGCGTGGTCGCCGGTGCCACCAGCGCCCACCACTGGGCCACGTCCATGTTTTTCAGGCCCAGTTCCGTCATCGTCGGCAGCGAGCGCAGGATGGGAACATCGGAACGCTTGCGGCCCGTCACCGCCAGTGCCTTGACCTTGCCGGCAGCCATCAGGCTGGAGCCGGTCGCCAGAGTGGCGAAGTAAGAAGACACTTGGCCGGCGGCCAGGTCCACCATGGCCGGCGCGCCGCCGCGGTAGGGCACCATGTTGAACTTGACTTTGGTTTCCTGCGAAAACAGCTCGCCTACCAGGTGGCTGATGGAGCCCGTACCGCTGTTCGCCATGGCGGACGGCCCGCCCTTGGGGTTGGAAACGGATTTCAGAAAGCCCTTGAAGTCGGCGACTTCAGGGCCGGTGAACAGCACCATCGGCGAGGTGCCCACCAGTGTGACCGGCGTGAAATCGCGCAGGATGTCGTAGGGCAGGTTGGCGACAACCGCAGGCGCGTACACATGCGAGAGTTCGACGATCGCCAGGGTGTAACCATCGGGCGCCGACTTGGCGGCCTGGTCAATGCCGACGTGGCCGGCGCCGCCCGGCTTGTTGTCCACGATCACGGGCTGCTTCAAGCTGTCGCTCAGGCGCTGCGCCAGCACGCGGGTGATGGCATCGGTACTGCCGCCTGCCGCCCAGGGCACGATGATCTTGATGGGTTTGTCGGGATAGGCTGCCCAAGCAGGTGCGGCGCCGAGCGCCAGGGTGGCAGCGGAACCAGCAAGCAGCGTACGGCGCTTGATGGGGAATTTTGAAACGGACATTAACACTCACTCCTTGCATTGTTCTCATACACGTCCGATGACCCCGGCCATGCCGGGCATCATCAGCGTGAGGCAAGCGTACACCGTGCCGATGCAAGTCCCGCATTCGTTCGCGAGTTTGGTCGCTTCATGTGGCTTGCGTCCAACATTTGCTTACGGGTTCGTCGTTACGATCGCGCACGCTTGTTGTGCAAGTAAGTAAAAAGTAGAAGCTGTCGATTCATCCCAGGTTGAACATTGCCGCACTCACCCTGCCTTGCCTGCAGGTAGCGCTGGGTCCGCCGCGTTGCGAATCAAACCAAGGTTGGCCTTCAGCATGTCAAACACTTTGCGCGTGACCGGGTTGATGACATTCCTGCGAATGAACAGGTAGTAGTCAAGGTCGGGCAAGCGCGGCAGGCCGTCGTTCTCGCCGAGCACGCGCAGCTCGGGGCCCGCAGTTTCAATGCCGCGCGCGGTCACGCCGAGGCCGGCGCGAAGCGCGGCCTTGATGCCGATCAGGCTGGACGCGGTGTACTTGGGGGACCACGGGATGCCCGCCGCATCCAGTGCCTCGCGCGCCAGCCGGTGAAACACGCTGGGCCCGTCCACCAGGATCAGCGGCACCGGCTTGGCCCGGTCATGCACATAGCTGGCCGAACACAGCCACACCGTGGGCGATGTGCGCAGCACCACGCCTTCCAGGCCCGGGTCGTTGCGATTGGAAATGCTCATGTCGATTTCGCCGCGCTTGAGAGACTCCATCAGGAAGGGGCTGCGCCCCACGTGGATGTCGAGCTGCAGCAGCGGCGACACGCGCGCCACCTGCGCCAGCAGCGTGGGCAGCATGTTGTCGGCGACGTCGTGCGGCGCGCCTATGCGCAACACGCCCTCGAGGTTGCCCTGCTGCAGGCTGCGCAGCGCATCGTCATTGATGGCCAGCAGATGGCGCGCGTACTCGAGCAGCTTGTGCCCGTGCGAGGTGAGGCGCTTGCTGCGCCCGTGTTTTTCAAACAGCGGGTGGCCGATCTGGTCCTCCAGGCGCTGCATCTGCTGCGTCACCGCCGACTGCGTCTTCCCAAGTTGGACGGCGGCGCCGGCAAAGCTGTCGTGCTCGACGACGGCGACCAGCGACCTCAGCAACTCCAGATCAAGGGTTTTCATGCCGGGGTCTCCTCAGTACTGCGCTTGGCGGCTATTTTCATATTACAAATGCTAATGCGTTTATCTGGATTTCTGGGTTGTTTGAAAAATACGGCTTGACTATATTCGGAACATCAAACTGAAACCTTACTCAGGAAACGTCCCATGAATGCAGTAGCGACAGAACGCAGCCAGGTGGTTGGCGCCGCCATCCAAAACATTAAACTTATTGTTGGAAGCGGCGAAGCCAATCGCCAGTCCCTGGCCAAGGTGCTTGCCGTGCTGAACCAGCTGGCTGACCGCAAGGAACTGTGGAACGAGGCCGAATTCAACGCCCCTGTCAGCCCTGAACTGCAGGCGCGATACCTGATCGCCGAAGACGCGGACCAGAGCTTCGCGCTCTACCTCAACGTGATGCGCCCCGGCAAACGCATCGTGCCGCACAACCACACCACCTGGGCCTGCATCAGCGCCGTGGAAGGCACGGAGCTCAACCGCGTGTACGAGCGCCAGGATGACGGCTCCGTGCCGGGCAAGGCGCAGCTCAAGGAAGTCAGCTCCGTCGTGGTCGAGCCCGGCACGGGCATTGCACTGCTGCCGGAAGACATTCACTCGGTGGAGATTCCCGCAGGCCAGGTGATACGCCACCTGCACATGTACGGCCGCGCGCTCGAGACCCTGACCTCGCGCACCAGCTACGACATGGAAAAAGGCACGTACGAAACCATGGGCATTGGCGTGCAGACCCGCCGCTGAGCGCCCCCGGTATTTCACGCTCCTTCCCGAATCTCCCGAACCCACACACATTTATTCCATGACACGTTTTGTAGACGCGGCCACGCTCAAAGCCTGGCTGCACGACGGCGAAGAAATCGCCCTGTTCGATGTTCGCGAGCACGGCCAGTACGGCCAGTCGCATTTGTTTTACGGCATCCCCATGCCCTACAGCCGGCTCGAGCTGGACGCGCCGCGCCTGGCGCCGCGCAAGGGTGTGCGGCTGGTGGCCTATGACGACGACGGCAAGGGCGCAGCACCCCTGGCCGCGAGCCGCCTGGAAGCAATCGGCTATACCGACGTGCAGGTGCTGCAAGGCGGCACGGCCGGATGGAAGGCTGCCGGCTTCGCATTGTTTGCCGGCGTCAACGTGCCGTCCAAGACTTTCGGCGAGCTGGCCGAGCAGGTCTACCACACGCCCCGCGTCAGCGCGACCGAACTGGCGGCCATGATCGAACGCAAGGACGATGTGGTGGTGCTGGACGGGCGTCCGTTCTCGGAATTTCGCAAGATGAACATCCCGACGGCGATCAGTTGCCCCAACGGCGAACTCGCCCTGCGGATCCGCGACCTGGTCCCCAGCGAGAGCACCCACATCGTGATCAACTGCGCGGGCCGCACGCGCAGCATCATTGGCGCGCAGACGCTGATCAACCTGGGCGTGCGCAACCCCGTATCGGCGCTCGAAAACGGCACCCAGGGCTGGTACCTGGCCGACTTCAAACTTGAGCATGGCGGCACGCGGCGCTACCCTGAATCCGCCCAGCCCACCGGAACCGCTGACATGCGCGCAGCAGCCCAGGCACTGGCGCAGCGCTTCAATGTACCCGTCATCAATGCACAGACCGTTCGCGAATGGGCCGGCGATACGCGGCGCACGCTCTTTTTGTGCGACGTCCGCAGCCCCGAAGAATTCGCGCAAGGCAGCCTGCCGGGCGCGCAGCACACACCAGGCGGTCAGTTGATCCAGGCCACCGACCAGTATGTGGGCGTGCGCAAGGCACGCCTCGTGCTGTTCGACACCGACGGCATGCGCGCACTCACGGTGGCCAGCTGGCTGCGCCAGCTGGGCCACGATGCCAGCGTGCTGGAGCAAGGCCTGTCCAGCGGCCTGGCCTTGCCCGCGCCGGCGCCCGTGGCCTTGCCCGCGCCGGCGCCCGTGGCATTGCCCGCGCTGCCCGCCACCAGCGCACAGGTGTTGATGGACGGCCTGGCCGACGGCAGCGTTTGCGCCATAGACCTGCGCCCCAGCATGCAGTTCCGCCAGAAACACATCGCGGGCACGCGCTGGACGATTCGCCCGCGCCTGGCGCAGGCGCTGGCCGGTGAACACCGCCCGGTGGTGCTGATTGCCGACGAACCCGCGCTAGCAGCTTGCGCGGCCGTGGACCTGCAGGCACTGGGCCTGAAGGCCAGCCTGCTGGAAGGCGGCTTCGATGCCTGGCGCGCCGCCGGCCTGCCGCTGCAGGCATCGGAAAACATTCCGGCCGACAGCGACTGCATCGACTACCTGTTCTTCGTGCACGACCGGCACGATGGCAACAAGGAAGCAGCCCGCCAGTACCTGGCCTGGGAAGTCAACCTGATCGGGCAACTCGACGCACAGGAACTCCAGGCCTATCAACTGCCCGAAGCCGCTCCGCACGCCCACGCCTGAGTCCCCGCCGGCGCGGCCGGCGACCTCGCCCTTCCTTTCTATTGTTTGCTTCCCTTCATTCAGGAGCCCCCATGCTTGCCCAGCTGAAATTCACCGCCGCCTCTTTTTGCTGCGCCCTGCTCGCCGTGCACGGCGCCGCGTCCGCGCAACCCATGCCCCAGGTCGGCGGCTTCCCCAACCAGCCCATTAAATTCGTATCGCCCTTCCCCGCCGGCGGCGGCAATGACGCTACGACGCGTTTTGTGACCACCCGCCTGTCCGACATCACCGGCCAGACCGCGGTCGTCGACAACCGCGGCGGCGCCGGCGGCAACATCGGCGCCAAGGCCGTGGCCGACGCCAAACCCGATGGCTACACCGTGCTCACGGGCCAGGTCTCTCTGATGGCCGTGAACCCAACCCTCTACGCTTCGCCGGGCTTCGATCCGCTGAAGAACTTTGTGCCCATCACCCAGATCAACGCCGCGCCCCTGGTGCTGGTGGTGCCCAGCAATTCGTCCTTGAAGAGCTTTGCCGACCTGGCTGCGCAAACCAAGGCCCCCGGCGGGCGCGTCACCTATGCCACGCCCGGCAACGGCACGCTCTCGCACCTGGTCGGCGTGGTCCTGGAAAAAGACAGCGGCATCGGCATGACCCACGTGCCCTACAAAGGCGCTGCGCCCGCCATCACCGACCTGCTGGGCGGCCAGGTGGACGTGCTCATCACCTCCACCGCCTCGGTGTCCAGCTTCATCCAGAACGGCAAGATGCGCGCACTGGCCGTCACCAGCCCGCGCCGCATCGGCGTGTTCACCAAGGTGCCCACGCTGGAAGAGCTGGGCTACAAGAACACCACCTTTGAAGACTGGTACGGTTTCTTCGCACCGGCCGGCACGCCTCCTGAACGCGTGGCCTACCTGCACGACAGCATCGTGCGTTCCCTGAAGACGCCGGAAGTCAGCAAGCTGATCACCGACGGCGGCAGCGAAGTGGTCGGCAACACGTCGGCGGCTTTTGCCGCGCAGCTCAAGGCCGACATCGCCCGCTGGTCGCGCGTCGTCAAACTCTCGGGCGCCAAGCTAGACTGAGCCCTCATTCAACCAGGCTTTCCGACATGAGCAAACCATCTCCACAGGCCAAGCTGCCCAGCCCTTCCCCCCTGACCCGCCTGGTGCACGCCGGAAAGCAGCCGGCTTTTGAGGGTGGGCGACCGGTCAACCCGCCCGTGGTGCGCGCCAGCACCGTGCTGTTCGACAACACGGCGCATCAGCGCGAGATGCGCCAGCGGCGCGGCGAGGAACGCGTATTCACCTACGGCGCGCGCGGCAACCCGACCAACTACGCGCTGGAAGACATGGTCAGCGAGCTCGAAGGCGCTTACCGCACACGGCTTTTCCCGACAGGCCTGGCTGCCATCGCGATGACGCTGCTGGCTTACCTCAAGCCCGGCGACCATGTGCTGATGTCGGACAGCGTCTACGAGCCGGCGCGCAAGCTGGTCGAGTCCTTCCTCACGCCCTACAACATCCGCTGCACTTTTTTTGCGGCCGACGGCAGCGACGTGGAAGAGAAGTTCGAAGCCGGCACGCGCATGGTTTACACCGAATGCCCGGGCTCGCTCGTGTACGAGATGTGCGACCTGCCGCGCCTGGCCGCCATCGCCCATGCGCGGGGCGCCCTGCTGGTGGCCGACAACACCTGGGGATCCGGCTACCAGTACCGGCCACTGGCGCTGGGTGCCGACGTGTCCGTCATGGCCGCCACCAAATACCTGTCGGGCCATTCCGACGTCATGATGGGCACCGTCGCCACCACGCAAGCCGCCTGGCAGGCGCTCAATGAGCGCAGCGACGCCTTCGGCATGACGGTGAGCCCCGACGACGCATGGCTGGTGCTGCGCGGCACGCGCAGCATGGCGGCGCGCCTGGCCGTGCACGAAGCCGGCGCCCTGAAAGTAGCGGCCTGGCTGCAAGCGCGCAGCGAAGTGGCGACTGTGTTCTGCCCGGCCCTGCCCAGCGACCCCGGCCACGCCCTCTGGAAACGCGACTGCAAAGGCACCAACGGCCTGCTGTCTTTCGAGCTTCAGCCGCCATTCGATCAAGCCGCTGCCGAGCGACTGATCGACGGCCTGCGGTTGTTCGGCCTGGGCGCATCCTGGGGCGGTTACGAAAGCCTGGTCACGCTGGCCAACCTGCGCAATGCACGCAGCGTGACCGACTGGTCGGGCCGCGGCCAGATCATCCGGCTGCACATCGGGCTCGAAGACCCGGCCGACCTGCTGGCCGATTTGCAGCAGGGCTTTGCCGCGCTGCAAGCCTGACGACCGGGGCCTTTGAGCCCCACGCCTCTTCCGCGCCTTCGAGGCGTCCCTCCCTTCTTTTTTTACGAGGTTGCACGACCATGCTCAGCGCTGCGCGTCCCTGGCTTCTTCACGCCCGCAGCCTGTGGCCAGGCCTGGCTTTACCCCTGCTCATCATGCTGGGCGCGACCTTTCTCTCAGAGCACTACGGCGGCCCGCAACTGCTGTACGCACTGCTGTTCGGCCTGGCTTTTCACTTCCTCTACCAGGACGCGCGCTGCCGGCCCGGCATCGAGTTCTGCGCCAGGACGCTGCTGCGCATAGGCGTAGCCTTGCTGGGCGCGCGCATCACGCTGGCGCAAATCGGGCAACTGGGCATGGGGCCGCTAGCTACCGCGGTGATCGCCGTTGCCAGCGCCATCGCGCTGGGCGCCTGGCTGGCGCGCCGCCTGGGTTTAGGCACCGACTTCGGCCTGCTGTGCGGCGCGGCGGTGTCCATCTGCGGCGCATCGGCGGCCCTGGCCGTGGCGGCGGTCATGCCCAAAACGCAGGACAACGAACGCCACACGCTGCTGACCGTGGTCGGCGTCACCGGCCTGTCGACGCTGGCCATGGTGGTCTACCCGCTGCTGGCAAAAATTTTGCGGCTGGATGACAGCGGCGCCGGCATCTTCCTGGGTGGCACCATCCACGACGTGGCGCAGGTGGTGGGCGCGGGCCTGATGATGTCGCACGAAACCGGCGACGTCGCGGTGATCGTCAAGCTGTTCCGTGTCACTTTGCTGGTGCCCGTGGTCGCCGTTCTGGCCTGGTACTGGCGCAGGCGAAGCAGCACCGGCGATGCCGGCCCGCGCACGCCGCTGCTGCCCTTTTTCCTGGTCGGCTTCATGGCGCTGGTGCTGGCCAACAGCCTGGGCGTGGTCACGCCGCGGCTCAACGAAGCACTTGGCCAGGTCTCGCGTGTCTGCCTGGTGGTCGCCATCGCGGCCCTGGGTATCAAGACTTCCTTCGAAGAACTCGTCAAGCTGGGCTGGCGGCCCATGGCCCTGATGCTGATCGAGACCTTATGGCTGGTGGCTATTTTTGCGGTCTACCTGTGCCTTATCAGGTGAGCAAGCGCTGATCAGGCCAGCAAACAGGCCGCTTCCGTCTGCTCGCTGAGGCGACGCAGCGCCGGCACCTCCTCGGCGCAGCGCGCGATCGCCAGCGGGCAGCGCGTGCGGAACACACAGCCCGAAGGCGGCGCCATGGGTGACGGCAGGTCGCCCTGCAGCAACTGGATCACCTTCTTGCGCTCCAGCGCCGGGTCGGGAATCGGGATAGCCGACAGCAAGGCCTGGGTGTAGGGATGGCGCGGCGCGGCATACAGCGCTTTTTTGTACGCGACTTCCATCTCATGCCCGAGGTACATCACGAGAATGCGGTCGCTGATGTGTTTGACGACGGCCAGGTCGTGGGCGATGAAGATCAGCGCCAGGCCCATGGACTTTTGCAGCTCCTTGAGCAGGTTGATGATCTGCGCCTGGATGGAAACGTCGAGTGCCGACACCGGCTCGTCGCAGATGATGAGCTTGGGCTCCAGGATCAGGGCCCGCGCAATGCCTATGCGCTGACACTGGCCGCCCGAGAACTCGTGCGGGTAGCGGTTGATCTGCTGCGGCATCAGCTCGACGCGGCCCATCATGGCCTTGACGCGCTGCATCACTTCGGCCTCGGGCATGGCCGGGCGATGCGTACGCAACGGCTCGGCGATGATCTGCGCAATGGTCATGCGCGGGTCCAGCGAGGCCAGCGGATCCTGGAAGATCATCTGGATGTCCGCCCTGGCCGCCTGCCAGGCGTCGCTGGAGGCCGTGGTCATCTCCCGGCCCATCCAGGCAATGCTGCCGGCGGTGGCCGGGATCAGGTTCAGCACCGCGCGCGCCAGCGTCGATTTGCCGCAACCCGACTCGCCCACCACGCCCAGGGTTTCACCGGCGTGGATGTCGAAGGAAATGCCGTCCACCGCCTTGAGGATGCGGGCCGGCGACCAGGGCCAGGCGCCGCCCGCCTTGATCCGGAAGTAAACCTTGAGGTCGCGCACCGACAGGATGGGAGCGATCAGAGAACTCGCCTCATGCATGGGCAACCCCCTTCCCTGACAGTTCCGAGACGGCTTCCACAGAACGGTGGCAGGCCCTGAGCACGGCCGCATCGTGCGCGGCTGGCAGCAGCGCCGGAAGCACTTCGTGGCATTGCTCGCTGGCCAGTGTGCAGCGCTCGCTGAACGGGCAACCGCTGGGGAGCTTGGCCATATTGGGCGGCGCTCCGGGAATGGCGACCAACGCCTCGTCGTCCGCGTCCAGCCGTGGTATGGCACCCAGCAGCCCCACCGTATAAGGGTGCGAGGCGCGGTAAAAAATACTGTCGGCGCTGCCCTGCTCCATCACGCGCCCGCCGTAAAGCACCATCACCTCGTCACACAGACCCGCCACCACGCCCAGGTCGTGCGTGATCATGACGATCGCGGTGCCGAAGTCACGCTGCAGCTCGCGCAGCAAGGCGATGATCTGCGCCTGCACCGTGACGTCCAGCGCGGTCGTGGGCTCATCGGCGATCAGCACTTCGGGTTCGCACAGCAGAGCCATGGCGATCATTACGCGCTGGCGCATACCGCCCGAAAACTCATGCGGGTACAGGGTGATGCGGCCCGCCGCATCGGGAATCTTGACAGCATCCAGCAGTTGCACTGAACGGGCGCGCGCCGCCTTGCGGTCCAGGCCCTTGTGGAACTGCAGCACTTCGGTCATCTGCCGCTCCACCGTCAGGTAAGGGTTGAGCGAGGTCATGGGGTCCTGGAAGATCATGGCCACGCGGTTGCCGCGAATCTTGTTGAGCTCGGCCGGCTTCATGGCCAGCAGGTCGCGGCCCTGGTACAGGGCCTGGCCGGTGGCTTTGCCGTTACTCGCGAGCAAGCCCATCATGGCCAGCACGCTCTGGCTTTTGCCGGAGCCACTTTCGCCGACGATCCCCAGGGTCTGGCCCCGGTCCAGCGCAAAGTTGATGCCGTTGACGGCGTAGACCGGTCCGTCCTGGGTCTGGAATTGCACGCCAAGGTTGTTGACTTCAATCAGGCTCATGGTGCGGCTCAGCGTTCCTTGGGGTCCAGCGCGTCGCGCAGGCCGTCCCCGATGTAGTTGAAGCAGTAGAGGGTCAGCGACAGCAGGCAGGCCGGGAACAGCAGCATCCAGGATGAAACTTCCATGACGGATGCACCATCGTGGATCAGCACGCCCCAGCTTGTCATCGGCTCCTGGATGCCCAGACCCAGGAAGGACAGCACCGACTCGACCAGGATCACGGCCGGCACGGTGACCGTGGTGTAGATCACCACGATGCCCAGCAGGTTGGGCACGATGTGCTGGAAGATGATCCGCCGCGTCGGCACGCCCAGCGCGCGCGCCGCCTCAATGAACTCCCGCGAACGCAGCGACAAGGTCTGGCCGCGCACCACGCGCGCCATGTCCATCCAGGAGAACACCGTGATGGTGATCACCACCAGGTAAAAGGCGCGCCCCAAAATGGTCACCATCAGGATGGCGATCAGCAGATAGGGCACGGCGTACATCATGTCGACCACGCGCATCATGAAGGCATCCACCTTGCCGCCGATGAAGCCCGCCGTCGCGCCCCAGACGATTCCCAGGGTAACGGCCGACAGCGTTGCCAGAAAACCCACCATGAGCGACACGCGGCCGCCGACCAGGCTGCGCACCAGCAGGTCGCGGCCGGATTCGTCGGTGCCGAAAAAATGCGCGTTCTTGAGCGTGGGCGGCAGGCTCATGGCGTCCCAGTCTGCGGCGTCAAAGGCGTGCGGCAGAAGCCAGGGCCCGGCGATACAGCACAGCGTGATGAAAGCCAGCAGGCCGAGGCTGAACACCGCCGCCTTGTTGCGCAAAAAGCGCACGCGCGCATCGGCCCAGGGGCTGCGCCCCGCAATGTCGGCCGGCGCCGTTTGCAGGGCATTGCCCAGCGCCGCGGCCAGCCGGTCCTGTTTGTCTTTGTTCCTGAACAACATGGCGCTTCGCTTCAGTACCGGATCTTCGGGTCAAGCAAGGCATAAGCCAGGTCGACCAGCAGGTTCAGCGTCACGGCGATCACGGTCACCAGCACCACCAGGCCCAGCACCAGGGTGTAGTCGCGGTTGGCCGCGCCGTTGACGATCAGCTTGCCGATGCCCGGAAGCGAGAACACCGACTCGGTCACGATGGCCGAGGTGATCGAGGAAATCGCCAGCGGGCCCATGACGGACACCACTGGCAGCAGCGCGGGCTTGAGGGCGTGGCGCAGGATGATGGTGCGCGTGGGCAGGCCCTTGGCGCGCGCGGTGCGTATGAAGTTGCTGTGCAGCACCTCGATCAGGCTGCCGCGCATGACGCGCCCTATCGTGGCCACGTTGATGAGTATCAGCAGCAACATGGGCAGCACCATGAAGCGAGGCGAGAAATCATCCCAGCCCCCGGCCGGCGCGACCTTGAGCCAGACCGCGAACACCAGGATCAGCACCGGCCCGATCACGAAGGACGGAAACACATGGCCGGCATTGCCGAGCAGCATCACGAGGTAGTCGACGACGCTGTTCTGGCGCAGAGCGGCCATGGTGCCCAGAAAGACGCCGACAAACAGCGAGATGAGGATGGCGCCACCGCCTATCGCCGCGGAAACAGGCAGCGCCTTGGCCACCAGCTCGTTGACCGACCAGTCGGCATAACGGAAGGACGCACCCAGGTCGCCGTGCAGCAGGCTGTTGAGGTAGTACAGGTACTGCTGCCACAGCGGCAGGTCGAGGTGGTATTTGGCCTGCAGGTTGGCCAGCACGGCCGCGGAGACCTTGCGCTCGTCGTCGAAGGGGCCGCCCGGCGTGCCGTGCAGCAGGAGGTAGCAGACGGTGACCACGGCCAGCAAGGTTGGGATCGTTGCGAGGACACGCCTGAAGGTGTAGGACCACATGGAATATCTCCGGGCTAGTGGGGGCGCATGAATGCGCGGGCCGGGTACAGCTTAGCCCTGAACAGCCGGTATGGCATCAGAAAATTTAAGGTGCGGTGAAAACAGGTCGTACAGCAACCGGACAGCAGGCGCGCGCGGGCGCCTGCCCCGTTGCAGCTCATCAATGCTTGATGATGTACAGGTCCTTGCCGCGGTAGCGGTCCAGCGCGTTGGTGGTCGAATATCCGCCCACATAGGGTTTGACCAGGCGCGGCACGGTGTACTGCAGCAGCGGGATGATGGGGTAGTCTTCCATGATCATCTTCGCCGCCTGGGTCAGCAGGACCTTGCGCTTGGCCGGGTCCAGCTGCTGGTTGCCTTCGTCGATCAGCGCGGAGGCCTTGCGGTTGCAGCTGTTGTGGTAGTTCTGGTCGGAGTCGCACTGCACCAGGGTCAGCCAGGTGGTGGCGTCGTTGTAGTCGGCGATCCAGCCGTTGCGGGCCATCTGGTAGTCCTTGTCGGTGCGCTTTTTGATCAGCACCTTGAACTCCATGGCCTCGAGCTCCACGTCCAGTCCCAGCTTGGTCTTCCACTCGGAAGCCGCGAAGATAGCCATCTTCTTGTGATAGTCACTGGTGTTGTAAGAGAACTTGAGCTTGGTGCCCGCCGGAAGCGCAGCTTCTTTCAGCAGTTTTTTGGCCTCGGCCACGCGTTTGTCGGCGGGCCATTTGGCCCAGTCGTAGGTGGTCACATCTGCGCCCGAAGTGCCCTTGACGATCACCCCGTAGGCCGGGGTCTGCCCGTCGGCCGTGACGCGCTGCGCCAGGATGTCGCGGTCCAGCGCCATCGACAGCGCCTTGCGCACGCGGATGTCCTTGAGGGCCGGGTCCGCATTGTTCAGCGAGTAGTAGCGCAGGCCCAGCATGTCCGTGTTGCGGATCTCTTTGGGGTACTGCGCCTTGTACTTGTCGTAGGTGCCGGGGGGAAGCTGGTAGACCCAGTCGTTTTCCCCCGACTCATAGAGCTTGACGTCGGCATTGCCGTCCTCGACCGAGAGGTAGGTGACCTTGCTGAGCTGGACGTTCTTCGCATCCCAGTACGCCGGGTTCTTGACCAGGATGATCTTGCTGTTGACCTGCCAGTCCTTGAGCGAAAAGGCGCCGTTGTTCACCATGTTGGCGGGCCGTGTCCAGTCCTTGCCGAATTTTTCGATGGTGGCCTTGTGCAGGGGCGCGAGCTGGGGGTTGGACACGACCTCGGGCAAGAAGCTGACCGGGAAAGGCGTCTTGATTTCAAGCGTATAAGGATCGACGGCCTTGACGCCGAGTTCGGTCACGGGTTTCTTGCCTTCGATAATCTCTTTCGCATTGAGCAGGAAGACGCCGTAGGTGGAGGCGTATTTCGACGCGGTCGCGGGGTCGACGAAACGGCGCATGCTGTAGATGAAATCGTCGGCGGTCACGTTGTCGCCGTTGGACCATTTGGCGTTCTTGCGCAGCTTGAAGACCCAGGTTTGCGGGTCGACCTGTTTCCAGCTCTCCGCCACGCCGGGCACGATCTTGCCGTTGTTGTCCGCGGCGCACAGGCCTTCAAACATGTCGCGGATCACGTTGTTGGCCGGCACACCGGTCGCCAGCGCGGCGTCCAGGGTTTCAGGCTCGGAGCCGTTGTTGCGGACCAGCTCCTGGGTCTCATGCAGTTTCACGCCCGCGGGTACGTTGGCCGCGACGGCCAGGCCGCCAAAGGCCAGCAGCACGGCGCCGGCCAGGGTTTTCATCGTCCAGTTTGAGTTCATGCTTGTTTGCACTCCCGAATAAAAAAACAGGCGGGCTTATGGCCCGCCGTGGTGGATGGAGCGTCTCGCCTCCCGTGAAGGCGGCTTGACGTTTGGCCTGTCAGTGGGCGGGAATATACCGCCGCCCCTGATGCCGCCCC
Organism: Polaromonas sp. P3_B1; assembly: GCF_056402935.1. Classification (NCBI taxonomy): domain Bacteria; kingdom Pseudomonadati; phylum Pseudomonadota; class Betaproteobacteria; order Burkholderiales; family Comamonadaceae; genus Polaromonas; species Polaromonas sp. P3_B1. The sequence continues at coordinate 31,509 of NZ_JBFUGK010000016.1, read as the reverse complement.
GTAGGGAGTAACCCTTCAGCAATTACCGTGCCTTGTCGCTCAGGTGACCTGAGGGAGCTGTAGCAACTTGCGGGGATACATTCCGCACACTTGCTCACAATTGCGAACCCGGTCCAAACGCCTGCGTGGCCCATGCTGGGAACCCCTTGCATGGCATCGCAGGCATGACATGGATTTGCATACGAAAAAAGTGCTAGATGCACTTTTTCGGATATTCGTGCTTCAATGAAATTCCGCCCCCGAACCGCGGCCGGTTTGCGCTGCTCCATTTAAAGCGGCTGACTTTACGGGTCCAGTACCCCCCAACTGCAATTCGCAACCGTTCGAGGAGAAGCGTTCATGTCCTCAGCCGCATCGTTTCAGGTGCACCATGCGCCGTCGGATTTCTCGGACTGGTTTGCCTGGCGTGCGACCCGATTTTTGCGTTTTCTGGCCGACACCTTTTTTGCCGGCCGCTACGGCAACCGCGCCGTGGTGCTGGAAACCGTGGCCGCCGTACCCGGCATGGTAGGCGGCGCGCTGGTCCACCTGAAGTCCCTGCGCAGCATGAAGGGTGACGAGGGCTGGATACGCATCCTGCTGGACGAGGCGGAGAACGAGCGCATGCACCTGATGACCTTCATCCAGATCGCCAGGCCCAGCCAGCTGGAGCGCTGGATGGTGATGCTCGCGCAGGGGATTTTCTACAACCTGTTCTTCCTGCTGTACCTGCTGTCTTCGCGCACGGCGCACAGGCTGGTCGGCTACTTTGAGGAAGAGGCCGTTTACAGCTACACCGAATACCTTGCGGGCATAGACGACGGGCACTACGAGAACGTGGCCGCGCCGCAGATCGCCATCGATTACTGGAAGCTGGCCCCCGATGCACGCCTGCGCGATGTGGTGCTGGCGGTTCGTGATGACGAAGCCGGCCACCGCGACGTCAACCACGATTTCTCGAACCAGCTCAAGGCCCGGGCTTGAGCCTGCCGGCCGGCGCCACCGCCATCACCCGGCGGCTCAGCGGCTCAGCTGGGTGTCGGCCTTCAGGCTCAGGGCTTCTTCAGGGGGTGGCTCCTTCCAGCCACCGCCCAGCGTCTTGTACAGCGTGACTTGGCTTTGCAGCTGGGCCAGGCGGGTTTGCACCACGGCTTGGCGCGCGGTGAACAGCGCGCGCTGGGCGTCCAGCTGGTCCAGGTAGCTGGCAATCCCGTTCTGGTAGCGCAGGTCGGCCAGCTTGAAGCGCGTGGCTTCGGCGTTGGCCTGGGCCTGCTGGGCGCGCAGCTGCTCACCCAGGGTGGCACGGCCGGCCAGGGCATCGGCCACTTCGCGGAAAGCCGTCTGGATGGATTTTTCGTACTGGGCGATGGCGATGTCGCGCCCGGCGTTGGCTGAATCAAGGCCGGCGCGGTTGCGGCCCGCATCAAACAGCGGCAGGATCAGCTGCGGCGCCATGGTCCAGCCGTAAGAGCCGCTCTTGAACAGGCCGTTCAGGTGCGAACTGGCGCTGCCGGCGCTGGCCGTCAATGAGATGCGCGGAAAGAAAGCCGCGCGCGCCGCGCCTATGTCGGCATTGGCTGACAGCAGTTGCTGCTCGGCCTGGCGCACGTCGGGGCGGCGGGTCAGCAAATCGGAAGGCAAGCCGGGTGGCACATCAATCATCAGGGGCGCATCGGCCAGGCCTTTACCGGCCGGCAGTGCCACTGCCAGCTCACCGGTGAGTGGTTGCCCAATCAACAGGGTCAGGGCGTTTTGGTCCAGCGCGCGCTGGCGCACCTGCTGGGCCAGGGAAACGCGGGCCGCCTCGGTCAGCGACTCGGCCTGGCGGAAGTCCAGTTCGGAGCTGACGCCGTTGTCAAAACGCAGCTTGCTGAGCTTGAAGGATTCCTCCCGCGTGGCCAGCGTCTGCTGCGTGATCGCCAGCAGTTCCTCGTCGGCCAGCAGGCTCAGGTAGGTGTTGGCCACCGCGGCGATCAGGCTGATCTGGGTCGTCTTGCGCCCTTCTTCCGTCGCCAGGTACTGCGCCAGCGCCGACTCCTTGAGGGCGGCGACGCGGCCGAAGAAGTCCAGCTCGTAGGAGGTCATGATCAAACCACCGGTGTAGGAGCTGGTAATGCTGCCGTTGCCGTTGGCATTGGGCTGGCGCGAGCCGGTGATGCCGGCATTGATGGTCGGGAACTGGTCGGCGCGCCGTATCCGGTACTGCGCGCGCGCCTGCTCGATGTTGAGCACGGCGATGCGCAGGTCGCGGTTGTTGCGCAGCGCCGCGTCGATCAGTTTGCGCAGTTGCGGGTCGCTAAAGAAGGTCTGCCACTCGATGTCGGCTGCGGCCGGGGTGTTGGGGGCAGGTTGCGTCTGCGCGGACTCGGCGATCCAGCCCGAGGCGGTGGGATATTGGTCGGCCACCGGGGCGGCCGGCCGCTCGTACTTCGGGATCATGGAGCAGCCGGCGAGCAGCGCTGCCGCGCCCAGCGCCAGAAGCTGCGGGAACCTGGATGGGGATTTACTCATGGGCCTTACCTTCATTTCCTTCCTCTCCGGTGATGCCTGCCGCTTTGGCATGCTCGGAATACATCCTGTTTTGCCGTTCGCTGCCCTTGAACAGGCCGCGCACCACCACGAAGAACACGGGGACAAAAATCACCGCCAGGGCCGTGCCGGTGATCATGCCGCCTATCACGCCGGTACCGATGGCGCGCTGGCTCGCCGAGCCCGCGCCTGAGGCGATCACCAGGGGCACCACACCCAGGCCGAAAGCCAGCGAGGTCATGACGATGGGGCGGAAACGCAGGTGGGCCGCCGCCAGTGCGGACTCGATGACGCCCCTGCCCTGAGCCTGCAGGTCCTTGGCGAACTCGATGATCAGAATCGCGTTCTTCGCCGACAGGCCGATGATGGTGATGAGGCCGACCTGGAAGTAGACGTCATTCGCGTAGCCGCGGAACAGCGTGGCCAGCAGCACGCCGATGACGCCCAGCGGCACGACCAGAATCACAGCCAACGGAATGCTCCAGCTCTCATACAGCGCGGCCAGGCACAGGAACACCGCCAGAATCGCGAAGCCATAGAGCAAGGTGGCTTGCGAGCCTGCGAGTTTTTCCTCGCGCGACTGGCCCGTCCATTCAAAGCCGAAGCCTTGGGGCAGTTGGGCCGCGAGCTTTTCCATTTCGGCCATGGCGGCGCCGGTGCTGTAGCCCGGCGCGGCACTGCCGCCTATGCGCATCGCGGGGTAGCCGTTGTAGCGCACCGTCTGCATCGCGCCGGTGATCCAGCGCGTGGTGGCAAACGCCGACAGCGGCACGGGCTGCCCCTTGCTGTTGCTGGCGTTAAGCCTGAGCAGGTGGTCGGGCTGCATGCGCGACGGCGCATCGGCCTGCACCACCACACGCTGCAGGCGGCCCTGGTTCGGGAAGTCATTCACATAGCTCGAACCCAGCGAGGTCGACAGCACCGAGTTGATCGAGTCAAAGCTCACGCCCAGCGCGTTGGCCTTGTCGCGGTCGATGTCGATCTGCAGCTGCGGAGCATCTTCCAGGCCATCAGGACGGACCTGGGCGAGGACCGGACTCTTGGAAGCCATGCCCAGCAACTGGTTGCGCGCATTGACCAGCGCTTGGTGGCCTGCACCGCCACGATCCTGCAACCGGAAGCTGAAGCCCGAAGCTGTGCCCAATTCAGGAATAGGCGGCGGGCTCAGCGGATAGATGAAGGCGTCGCGCACACCCATGAGCGCACCGAAGGCGCGGCCTGCTACGGCGCTGGCCGAATGCTGCTCACCGTCGCGCTCTTTCCAGTCCTTGAGCGTCACAAAGGCGAGTGCCGCGTTCTGCCCCTGGCCCGAGAAGCTGAAGCCCAGCACGCCGACCATGCTTTCAACTTCAGGCTGCTTGAGCATGAAACCTTCGACGGTCTGCATCACCGACAGCGTGCGCTCATAGGTGGCACCCGGCGGCAGTTGCACGTTGACCAGCAGGTTGCCCTGGTCTTCATTGGGCAGGAAGGAGGTCGGCAGGCGCAGGTAGACCACCGCGACCGCGCCAATGATGGCCACGTAGATGATGAGGTAGCGCGCCGCGCGCTTGAGGATGCGCGCGACAACGCCTTCATAGCTCTTGGCGGTGCGCGAGAAGCCGCGGTTGAACCAGCCGAAGAAGCCGGTCTTGGCGTGATGGTGCCCGGCCTCGACGGGCTTGAGCAGCGTGGCGCACAAGGCCGGCGTGAGCGACAGGGCCATGAAGGCCGAGAAGGCGATGGACGACACCATCACCGCCGAGAACTGGCGGTAGATGTTGCCGGTCGAACCCGCGAAAAAGGCCAGCGGCACGAACACCGAGATCAGCACCACGGTCACGCCGATGATGGCGCCCGAAATCTGCTGCATGGCCTTGCGTGTGGCCTCCAGCGGCGGCAGGCCTTCTTCGGTCATGATGCGTTCGACGTTCTCGACCACGACGATCGCATCATCCACCACGATACCGATGACCAGCACCATGCCAAACATGGTCAGCACGTTGATCGAAAAGCCGAGCGCCAGCAAGGTGGCAAAAGTACCCAGCAGCGCGATAGGCACCACGATGGTCGGGATGATGGTGTAACGCCAGTTCTGCAGGAACAGGAACATCACCAGGAACACCAGCGCCACGGCTTCGAACAAAGTTTCAGCCACTTGCGAGATCGAGATCTTGACGAAGCGCGAGCTGTCGTAGGGGATGCTCCACTTCATGCCTTGCGGGAAGAAGCGCTCGAGCTCGGTCATCTTGGCGCGCACGGCCTGGGCCGAAGCCAGGGCATTGCCGCTGGGTGCGAGCTGCACACCGATACCGATGGCCTGCTTGCCGTTCAGGCGCGCCGAGGTCGCGTAGGACTGGCCGCCCAGTTCGATGCGCGCAACGTCTTTCAGGCGCACCGACGAACCGTCGGTGTTGGCGCGCAGCACGATGTTGCCGAACTGCTCGACGTTGCCGAGCTGGCCGTTGACCACCACGGTGGCCGCGATACCCTGCCCCGCCACGTTGGGACGGTCGCCTATGCTGCCGGCTGACACCTGGGCGTTCTGCGCACGGATCGCGGTGTTGACGTCGTTGGCCGAGAGGCTGACGCCCTGGAGCTTGGCCGGGTCCAGCCAGATGCGCATGGCGCGCTCGCTGCCGAACAGCTGGGCCTGGCCTATGCCTTTGACGCGCTGCAGCTCGGGCACGATGTTGCGCGACGCATAGTCGCCCAGCGCGATGGGGTCATGCGCGGGGTTGTCGGACGAGAGCATGGTGAACAACAGGAAGTTGGAGCGCGACTTGTCGACGCGCACGCCTTGCTGCGTCACCGCGGCGGGCAGGCGCGGCGAGGCGCGCGACAGCCGGTTTTGCACGTCCACCTGGGCCAGCTCGGCGTTGGTGCCGGGCTCAAAACTCAGCGTGATGCTGCCGGTGCCGTCGGCCTGTGCGACCGACTCCATGTAGATGAGGCCGGGCGAACCGTTCATTTCGCGCTCGATCACCGACAGCACGCTGTCTTCCAGCGTCTGGGCCGAAGCGCCCGGGTAAGCGGTGCTGACGACGATGGCGGGCGGTGCCACGGGCGGGTACTGGGCGATCGGCAGCTGCGTGATCGCCACGCCGCCCACCACCAGGATGAACAGGGCGATCACCCAGGCAAAGATCGGCCTGTCAATGAAAAACTTGGACATGTGCTGGGGCTCCTTACTTCGCTGCCGCGGAAGCGGCGGAAGCGGCGGGTGTCGCGGCGGATGCTGCCGATGCCGGCGCCCCCGGAGCGGATGCCGCGCCGGCGGCGGGCTTGGCGCCGGGCGCCTGCCACGGCACGGGCTTGACCGTGGCGCCGGGCTGCAGTTTCTGGAAGCCGTCGACCATGACCTGCTCGCCGGTCTTCAGGCCGTCCAGCACCACCCACTGGTTGCCCTGGGCCGAGCCGATCTTGATGGGGCGCGGGCTGACTTTGCCGTCGGCCCCCACCACCATGACCGAGTCACCCTGCGCGGTGCGCGTGACGGCCTGCTGCGGCAGGGTGATGGCATTGCTGACCTGCGCCTGCTCCAGGCGCACGCGTACATAAAGGCCCGGCAGCAGCTGGCCACCCGGGTTGGGGACCTCGGCGCGCAGAGTCACCTGCCCGGTCGTGGCGTCCACCGTCAGGTCGGAAAACAGCAGGCGGCCGGGACGCGCGTATTCAGTACCGTCTTCAAGCACGATGCGCACACTGGCGGCTTCGGCGCCGCTGGCGCGCTTGAACTGGCCGCTGTCCATCGCGGCGCGCAACTTCATGATCTCGGGCGCCGATTGCGTGAAGTTCACGTACATGGGGTTGATTTGCTGGATCACCGCGAGTTGTGTGGCCTCGCCCTGCCCCACCAATGCGCCCTCGGTCACCAGCGCGCGACCAATGCGGCCCGAGATGGGCGCCGTCACTGAGGCGTAGCCCAGGTTGATGCTGGCGGTCTGCACGCTGGCCTTGCCCACAGCCACGTCGGCTTCGGCCTGTTTCTGCGCGGCCACGGCATTGGCGTATTCCTGCTTGCTGACGGCATTGGCCTCCACCAACGGCTTGTAGCGTTCGGCCAGCGCGGCGGCTTGCGCAAGGTTGGCTTCGGCGCGAGCCTGGCTGGCCTTGGCGCTGGCGGCTGCGGCGGCATAAGGCGCCGCATCGATGCTGAACAGCTGCTGGCCTGCCTTGACGTCGCTACCTTCACGGAACAGCCGCTTTTGCAGGATGCCCGCGGCACGCGCCCGGACTTCCGCTACGCGCGATGCCTCCAGGCGGCCGGGCAGCTCGGTGATCAGGCCCACATCGCCCTGGGTCACCGTCACCACACCGACTTCCGCGGGAGGCGGCGCACCACCGGGAGCACCGGAGCCTTTGCCGCATCCGGCAAGAAGCAAAGCCAATGCAGCGGCTGCGGCAAGAGGCTGGTATTTCAGAAATGAGGGGAGTACAAATGAATGGGCAACGCGAGACTTGGGCATGCTATTCCTCGGATTTTTTGGGAAAAAAGCGCAAAGCAGAAGGCGTAGACGGCACGAAGCGCGGACCTCCGCTGGCCGAAAACGAAAAGAATAAGGGTTTTTGCGAGTGTTATAGTTTACATACATTTGTGAATGTATAACAACAATCCAGAAATTTACATTGGATTCACCTCGGAGGCAGTCATGGCCCGTCGAACAAAAGAAGAGGCTTTAGCCACTCGCCACAAGCTGCTGGATGCGGCGGAGCACCTGTTTCAGGCGCAGGGGGTATCGCGCACCAGCCTGCAGGACATTGCCAGGCGTGCCGGCGCCACTCGCGGCGCGGTTTACTGGCATTTCAAGGACAAGGCAGATTTGTTCAACGCGATGATGGAGCGCGTCACGCTGCCCATGGAAGAGTCCTTTCACCATGAAAACGAAGCACAGGAATCCCCGAGCGAAACCGGCCTCAACGCGATAGACCGGATACGACTGTCCACCGTCAATGCCCTGCGGCACATCGTGACCGACACGCAGACCCGCCGGGTCTTTGAGGTCGCGACCCAGAAGGTGGAGTACGTGGAGGAACTGCAGGCCGTCCGGCTGCGCCACCTCACGGTGCGCAACGGCTTTGTGGAACGCATCCAGCAAAGCATGGAAACCGCCGCGAGCCAGATGAAGCTCAGCTTGCCGGTGCCTGCGTCAGTGGGTGCGCAGGGCCTTCATGCCCTGATCGATGGGCTGATACAGAACTGGCTGTTGGATCCGCAGGCTTTTGACCTGCTGGAGGTTGGCAAATGCGCGGTTGACGTGTATTTGCGTGGTTTGGGCTTTCCCGGAGAGCCGCAGAGCGCCATAGCCCCCTGCGGCGTGCCCGGGCCCGTCTAGTGCAGATGCCGGGGCTTGCGCCCGCCGCCATGGCCTGAGCCGCCCTGCGGCCCGCCCATTCCGCGTGGCGGCTTGCCGAGCTGCATGGAGTTGACCAGGGCGTCAAAACGCTGCTCGAACAACCTGTCGACTGCCGCGACGACTTCGCCGAGTTCGGATCCGTCGAAGTGGCGCTCCATCAGGCCAATCATGTCCTGCACCAGCAAGTCGCGCTGGACCTGCATGATGGCGGCCGGGGTCGGACCGACAAAGTACATCGCAAAGTCGTCACGCGCCTCTTCGTCCTCGTCGCCCTCTTCCTCGTCGAAGTCGGAATCGTAGAAGGTCACTTCAATCGGGGCGCCCGCTTCGGCGAGGTCGTTGAGCCCCATGCACATCTCGTCGAGCGCCTGGCGGAAATCCTCATCACCCGGCACGGTCCAGCACATCTGCAACAGGTGCTTGTGCACGTCAAAGCGGATGCCCGGTTCTTCCTCGTAGGCGCTCGCGGCGGCTGCGGCCAGGGATTTGGAGCCCGTGTACTTCCACAGCGGTTTCAGGGCCTCCTGCAGCTGCTCAAAAGTAACTTCCACACGCAAAGGCACTTCGCCGTGCACGTGGATCTCAAAAGGTGTGTTGTAACGGGACATGATGGAATTTATCTTACCCAGTTTTCGAAGGCGCGCCCGGCGCATGGGTGCCATTGTGGTGTGGTGCCTGAGACCGGAATCGAACCGGTACGCCCGCTATTCACGAAGCGGCGGATTTTAAGTCCGCTGTGTCTACCTATTTCACCACTCAGGCTCAAACGCTTTGTTCAAGGCGCCGTGCAACCATGCAGCACAGCGCCTTGCAAGCTATTGTCAAACAAAAAAGCCCCATGGCTGGGGCTGATTGCGGGGCTTGATGGAGGCGCGGCCCGGAGTCGAACCGGGCTAGCCGGATTTGCAATCCGGTACATAACCGCTTTGTTACCGCGCCGTATTCTTTCTGCCACCGGCTTCGGCACTATGGCCTCGCCGATTATTCATAAACCCCAATGAAAAAGGACAGCATTTTGAAGTGCTGCCCTTTAAATTGGAGCGGGAGAAGAGTCTCGAACTCTCGACCTCAACCTTGGCAAGGTTGCGCTCTACCAACTGAGCTACTCCCGCGATAACAGCCTCAAATTATAGCGTAGTTTTTCGGCTTTTCCAAACTGTCCGAAAAAACTTTGCGAAAGACTTAATGTTTGACCGTGCCCGCGGCTTCCGCCGGCGCAGCCGCCGGGGCCGATGCAGCGACAGCGGCTTCTTCGTCGGTCAGGGGAACGGGCTGGCGCTCAAGCGCGACCTGCAGCACCTGGTCTATCCATTTCACCGGCACGATCTCCAGGCCGCTTTTGACGTTGTCGGGAATCTCCTGCAGGTCCTTGGCGTTTTCTTCAGGGATCAAGACGGTCTTGATGCCACCGCGCAAAGCCGCCAGCAATTTTTCCTTGAGGCCGCCGATCGCGGTGACTTCGCCGCGCAGCGTGATTTCGCCCGTCATGGCCACATCGCCGCGCACAGGAATGCCGGTCAATGCCGAGACAAAAGCCGTCGTCATCGCAGCGCCGGCGCTCGGGCCGTCCTTGGGCGTCGCGCCGTCGGGCACGTGGATGTGGATGTCGCGCTTTTCGAACATTTCATCCTTGATACCCAGCATCTTGGCGCGGCTACGCACCACGGTGCGCGCGGCCTCCACAGATTCCTTCATCACGTCGCCGAGCGAACCCGTGCGCGTGATCACGCCTTTGCCGGGCATGATGGCGGCCTCGATGGTCAGCAGGTCGCCGCCGACTTCGGTCCATGCCAGGCCCACGACCTGGCCGACCTGGTTTTGCTGCTCAGCACGGCCGTAGTTGTACTTGCGCACGCCCAGGAACTCGTTGAGGTTGTCCGGCGTGACGACGACCTTGGGCTCCATCTTCTTGAGCTGGATGGCCTTGATGACCTTGCGGCAGATCTTGGAAAGTTCGCGCTCCAGCGAACGCACGCCGGCTTCGCGCGTGTAGTAGCGCACGATGTCGCGCACCGCCTGCTCCTGCACTTCAAGCTCGCCTTCCTTCACGCCGTTGTTCTTGACCTGCTTGGGCAGCAGGTAACGCATGGCGATGCTGGTTTTTTCGTCCTCGGTATAGCCGGACAGGCGGATGACTTCCATGCGGTCCAGCAGGGCCGGCGGAATATTCATCGAGTTCGAGGTAGCCACGAACATCACGTCGCTCAGGTCGAAGTCGACCTCCACGTAGTGGTCGCCGAAGGTGTGGTTCTGTTCCGGGTCCAGCACTTCCAGCAAGGCGCTGGAAGGATCACCGCGGAAATCGGTGCCCAGCTTGTCGATTTCGTCGAGCAGGAACAGCGGGTTGCGCGTCCCGGCCTTGGTCAGGCTTTGCAGCACCTTGCCCGGCAAAGCGCCGATGTAGGTGCGGCGATGGCCCCGGATCTCCGCCTCGTCGCGCATGCCGCCCAGGGCCATGCGTACATACTTGCGGCCGGTTGCCTTGGCGATCGACTGGCCCAGCGAGGTCTTGCCCACGCCGGGAGGGCCCACGAGGCACAGGATGGGCGCCTTGAGCTTGTCCACGCGCTGCTGTACCGCGAGGTATTCAACGATGCGGTCCTTGACTTTCTCAAGCCCGTAGTGGTCTTCGTTGAGTACGTTCTCGGCGTTGCCCAGGTCGTGCTTGATCTTGGTCTTCTTGCTCCAGGGCAGGCCGGTCAGCACGTCGATGTAGGTGCGCACCACGGTCGCCTCGGCGGACATGGGCGACATCAGCTTGAGCTTCTTGAGCTCGCTCTCGGCCTTCTTGCGGGCTTCCTGTGGCATCTTGGCTGACTTGATCTTCTTCTCGATCTCTTCGATGTCGGCGCCCTCTTCGCCTTCGCCCAGTTCCTTCTGGATGGCCTTGACCTGCTCGTTGAGGTAGAAGTCGCGCTGGTTCTTTTCCATCTGGCGCTTTACGCGGCCGCGGATTTTCTTGTCGACATTGAGGATGTCGACTTCGCGCTCGAGCTGCTCGTAGAGGTTTTCAAGCCGCGCCTTGACGTTGGCCAGGTCCAGGATGACCTGCTTGGCGTCAAGCTTGAGCGGCAGGTGTGCGGCGATCGTGTCGGCCAGGCGGCCGGCGTCGTCAATGCTGGAGATCGAGGTCAGGATCTCGGGCGGGATTTTTTTGTTCAGTTTGACGTAGTGGTCGAACTGCTGCATCACGGCGCGGCGCAAGGCCTCGATTTCGCTGGTCTTGTCGCCGGCGATCACGGCGACCGTCTCGACCGGCGTGACGTTGGCGGTGAAATGCTGTTCGCCCTCTTCAATCTTGTTGACGCTGGCGCGCTGCTGGCCCTCCACCAGCACCTTCACGGTGCCGTCGGGCAGCTTGAGCAGTTGCAGGATGGTGGCCACGCAGCCGACTTCGAACATGTCCTCGACCGAGGGCTCGTCCTTGGCGGCGGCTTTTTGCGCCACGAGCATGATGCGGCGCTCGGCCTCCATGGCCGACTCCAGCGCCTTGATGCTCTTGGGACGGCCCACGAAGAGCGGGATCACCATGTGCGGAAAGACCACCACATCCCGCAAGGGCAGGAGGGGCAGGTCGATGGGGGTGGAAGGCAATGAAGTTTGTCCGGACATATAAACCTTAAACGTTGGCCGTGGCAGCCAGTTGCATGGCCCGGCGAAACACAATCAACCCAGACATGGGGCGCGAGAGGCGCTTTTCAAGCATTCCTGCCAGCCTTTGTGGTGCTCAGGCTTTCTTGGCCGTTTCCCGGTACACCAACAAGGGGGCTTTGTTTTCTTCGATTGTGGACTCGTCCACGACAACCTTGTCGACATTGCTGGCATTGGGCAGGTCGAACATGGTGTCGATCAGCGACTGCTCCAGGATGGAACGCAGGCCGCGCGCGCCAGTCTTGCGGGCCAGGGCCTTGCGCGCGATAGCCTTGAGTGCTGAAGGGCGAATCTCGAGGTCGACACCTTCCATGGACAGCAGCTTGCTGAACTGCTTGACGACGGCGTTTTTCGGCTCGGTCAGGATTTGCACCAGCGCGTCTTCGCTGAGCTCGGCCAGCGTGGCAACCACCGGCATGCGGCCGACCAGCTCGGGGATCAGGCCGAACTTGATCAGGTCTTCCGGCTCGACTTCCTTGAAGGCTTCGGTCAGGGTGCGAGACTGCTTGCTTTTGACGGTTGCGCCAAAGCCCATGCCCGAAGCTTCCGTGCGGTTTTCGATGACCTTTTCAAGGCCGGCGAAAGCGCCGCCGCAGATAAACAGGATGTTGGTGGTGTCCACCTGCAGAAAATCCTGGTTCGGATGCTTGCGGCCACCCTGAGGCGGCACCGAGGCCATGGTGCCTTCAATCAGCTTGAGCAACGCCTGCTGCACGCCCTCGCCAGACACGTCGCGGGTGATGGATGGGTTATCGGACTTGCGCGAGATCTTGTCAATTTCGTCGATATAGACGATGCCCTGCTGGGCCCGTTCGACCTCGTAGTTGCAGCTCTGCAGCAACTTCTGGATGATGTTTTCGACGTCCTCGCCCACATAGCCGGCTTCGGTCAGCGTGGTGGCGTCGGCCATCACGAAGGGCACGTTGAGCGTGCGCGCCAGCGTCTGGGCCAACAGCGTTTTGCCCGAGCCGGTGGGGCCGATCAGCAAGATGTTGCTCTTGGTCAGCTCCACGTCGTCTTTTTTGGCCTTTTCCTTGTGGCGCAACCGCTTGTAGTGGTTGTAGACGGCCACCGCCAGCGTGCGCTTGGCCGGCTCCTGGCCGATCACATAACCATCGAGCGTGCTCTTGATTTCCAGGGGAGTAGGCAGGTCGGTTCGGGTCTCGCGGACATCATCGCCGGCGGGAAGTTCGTCGCGAATGATCTCGTTGCAGAGATCGATGCATTCGTCGCAAATGAATACCGAGGGGCCAGCGATCAGTTTTTTGACTTCGTGCTGACTTTTACCGCAAAAAGAGCAGTGCAAAGTCTTTTCGCTGGAGGAGCCTTTTTTCTCGGCCATTGGTGGGGATGCCTTTAAGGTGCCTGGAGGGAACTGTTACCTAATGATAACCAATAAAAAAACGGCGTTTCTGTTACAGAAAACGCCGTTGCTGGGGAGCAACTTGCCGGGGTCGGGGGCCGTTTTAGCCGGCCTTGCCGTCCGGATTGCCCGGATGACTTTAAGGCCGCTTGGCGATAACCTGGTCGACGAGTCCGTATTCCTTGGCCTCATCCGCGAACATGAAGTAGTCCCGTTCGGTATCGCGTTCGATCTTTTCAACCGGCTGACCGCAGTTGGCCGCCATGATTCGGTTGAGCTGGTCGCGCGTCTTGAGGATGTCGCGGGCGTGGATTTCGATATCCGTCGCCTGGCCCTGGGCGCCGCCCGAGGGTTGGTGAATCATCACGCGCGAATTCGGCAGCGAAAAGCGCTTGCCCTTGGTGCCCGCCGACAGCAGGAAAGCGCCCATGCTGGCCGCCATGCCCACGCAGAGCGTGGAAACGTCGGGCTTGATGAACTGCATGGTGTCGTAGATCGCCATGCCGGCCGTGACGGAGCCGCCGGGCGAGTTGATATAGAAGGAAATGTCCTTGTCCGGGTTTTCGCTTTCCAGGAACAGGAGCTGGGCCACCACCAGGTTGGCGGTCTGGTCGTTGACCGGGCCCACCAGGAAGATCACGCGCTCCTTGAGCAGGCGTGAATAAATGTCGTAGGAGCGCTCGCCGCGGCCGGACTGCTCGATGACCATGGGCACCATGCCCAGGCCTTGCGCATCCTGGGCGCCGGCTTGCGGGCCGGTATAGGCGCCGCCGTAAATACTGTTTCGGACCATCATGTTTTCTCCAGAGATGTTTGTACTGTACCCAAAAATTCCACCAGGGAACTCGGCGAGGGGTGGTAGGCCGGCAGCGGGCTCGTGGGCGCCCAATGCCGTAGCTCAAAGAAATTGGGGCCTGTGCCGCAAAGCACAAGCCCCAATGTCAGGAAAGCCAGGAAAGACGCTGAAGAATCAGTTCTGACCCATCAGGTCGTCGAAGGAGATGGCTTTTTCGGTAACCTTGGCCTTGCCCAGCACGAAGTCGGTGACGTTGTTTTCGATCACAACTGCCTCGACTTCAGCCATGCGGCGGTTGTCGCTCAGGTACCAACGCACCACGTCTTGCGGCTTCTCGTAGCTGGCGGCCAGCTCTTCGATGTGGGCCTTGAGTTGATCAGGCTTGGCCTGCAGGTCGTTGCTGCGCACCAGTTCGGCCACCACCAGGCCCAGGCGTACGCGCTTTTCGGCTTGGGGGCGGAAGATTTCTTCGGGAATCGGGGCCTTGTCGGCGTCCTTGATGCCGCGCTGCTTCAGGTCGGCGCGGGCGCCTTCGATCATGCGGTCCAGTTCAGCCTGCACGCTGGACTTGGGCAGGTCGAGTTCGGCGTTGGCGACCAGCGCGTCCATCACGGCGTTCTTGTTGCGGGCCAGCAGGCGGAACTTGACTTCGCGCTCAAGGTTTTTCTTGATGTCGGCGCGCAGGCCTTCAACCGTCGCGTCGGCGATGCCCAGGGACTTGGCCAAAGCTTCGTTGACTTCAGGCAGGTGGGCGGCTTCGATCTTCTTGACGGTCACGAGGAAGTCGGCCTGCTTGCCGGCCACGTCCTTGCCGTGGTAGTCGGCCGGGAAGTTCAGCGGGAAAGTCTTGCTTTCGCCGGTCTTCATGCCGCGCACGGCATCTTCGAATTCCTTGAGCATCTGGCCGTCGCCGATCAGGAACTGGTAGTCCTCGGCCTTGCCGCCGGCAAAGGGTTCGCCGTCGATCTTGCCTTCAAAGTCGATGGTGGCACGGTCGCCGTCCTGCGCGGGCGCGTCGGCTGCGCGCTGGGCGAAGGTGCGGCGCTGCTTGCGCAGGATGTCCAGGGTTTTGTCGATGGCCGCGTCGCTGACTTCGGCGCTGACTTTTTCGACCTGGGCGTTCGACAGGTCGGCGATCTTGACTTCGGGATAGACCTCAAACACCGCGTCGAACACGAGTTCGCCTTCAGGGGCGCCCTCTTTTTCGCTGATGCGGGGCTGGCCGGCGACGCGCAGCTTGGCTTCGTTGGCGGCCACGGCGAAGGCTTCACCGACCTTGTCGTTCATGACTTCGTAGTGCACCGAGTAGCCGTAGCGCTGGGCCACGACGTTCATGGGGACCTTGCCGGGACGGAAGCCGTCCATCTTGACCGTGCGGGCCAGGCGCTTGAGGCGGGTGTCAACTTCCGACTGGATGGTGTTGACGGGCAGCGTGAGCGTCATCTTGCGCTCGAGCTTTTCAAGGGTTTCAACAGTCACGGCCATGATGGTCTTCCTAAGATCGAAATAAGATCAAAAATAATCAAAACAGGTTTGCACCTGACGTGTCGCGGGTTTTCCGCAACGCCTGAGCGCATGGGCGCAAAAATTGCCGCCCGCAAGCCTCAGGGTGGTGCGCGGGGGGGGACTCGAACCCCCACACCATTGCTGGCGTCAGGACCTAAACCTGGTGCGTCTACCAATTTCGCCACCCGCGCGCCGGAAATAAAAACGGGAATCCGAAAAACCTCCGAATCCCCGCTTGAAATCGGTCAACTCTCTATTTTAGCCGGAACGCGCCCGGTTTTTGCGCCAGGGCGATCCGCCTCAGAGAATCAGGCCGGCAATGGCGTTTCAACCGCTTGTGGCTTGGCGTGCTGTCCATCTTCGCGTTTGACCCTGAACCATGCGGCATACATCGCCGGCAAGGCCAACAAAGTCAGCACCGTCGCCACGATCAGGCCGCCCATGATGGCGACCGCCATCGGCCCCCAGAACACGCTGCGCGACAGCGGGATCATGGCCAGCACGGCCGCGGCGGCCGTCAGCACGATGGGCCTGAGCCGGCGCACGGCCGATTCGACAATCGCGTCCCAGGTCGGAACGCCGCGGGAGCGGTCCTGCTCGATCTGGTCGATCAGGATCACCGAGTTGCGGATGATCATGCCGAACAGCGCGATCACGCCCAGCAGCGCGACGAAGCCGAAGGGCCGGTTCAGCACCAGCAGCGCCCCGGCCACCCCCGCGATACCCATGAAGCCCGTCACAAAGGCGAGGATAGACCGGCTGAAGCTGTGCAGTTGCAGCATCAGCAGGGTGAGCACGATAAACAGCGCGACCGGCAGCCCCGCAACGATGGACGAGGAGCCCTTGCTGCTTTCCTCCACCGCGCCGGCCACCTGGATCCGGTAGCCCGCCATGCCCTTGTCCAGCCACTTCGCTTCCAGCGCCTTGAGCTTGGGCATCAGTTCCTGGGTGACGGTGGCGCCCTGCATGCCTTCGACGATGTCGCTCTGCACCGTGATGGCGTAGTCGCGGTTTTCGCGCCACATCACGCCGGGCTCCCAGGTGAACACCGGCTTGGCGATCTGCGTGAGCGGAATCGCTTTGCCCGACGCCGTGGGCAGGTAGGCGTTGCCGATGTCGGTGATCGCGTTGCGCTCATCCAGCGGCTGGCGCAGCACGATGTCGATCAGCTTGTCGCCTTCGCGGAACTGGCCCACGGTCGTGCCGGCCAGGATGGTGCGCGAGGACTGGGCAATCGACTGGCTGGTCACGCCCAGCGCGCGCGCCTTGGCCTGGTCCACCTCAAGGCGCAGCACCTTCACCGACTCGTTCCAGTTGTCGTTCACGCCTCGCGTGTTGGCGCTTTCGCGCATCACCGCCTTGACCTCGTCGGCGCGCTCGCGCAATACCAGCGGGTCTATGCCCACCACGCGGAACTGCACCGGGTAAGGCACGGGCGGGCCGTTGGGCAGCAGCTTGACGCGGCCGCGCACTTCGGGGAATTCGGTAGCCAGCAGGGCCGGCAGCTTGATGCGCAGCGACTCGCGCACCTTCAGGTCCTTGGGCAGCACGATCATCTGCGAGACGTTGGTCTGCGGGAAAACCTGGTCCAGCGGCAGGTAAAAACGCGGAACGCCCGAGCCCACCCAGGTGCTGACCGAGCTCACGCCCTCTTCCCGCATCAGGCGCTGCTCCACGCGTTTGGCGGTGGCCTCGTTGGCGGCAAAAGAGGTGCCTTCGGGGAACCAGATATCGACCATGATCTCGGGCCGGCTGGAGTCGGGGAAGAACTGCTGCTGCACCTTGCCCATGCCCACGATACCCAGCACGAAGATCAGCACCGTGGCGCCTATGGTGAGCCAACGGTGCTCCACGCACCAGTCCACTGTCTTGCGGAAGTTGCTGTAGAACGGGCTGTCGAACATCTCGTGCGGGCTGTCCTGGCCGGCCGCCACTTCCTGCACGTGCGGCGGCACTTTGAGCAGCAGCGTGCCCAGGTAGGGCACGAAATACACCGAGACGATCCAGCTCAGCACCAGCGCAACCACCGTCACCGCGAAAATCGCGAAGGTGTATTCACCGGTGGTGGACTTGGCCAGGCCGATAGGCAAAAAGCCCGTGGCGGTGATCAGCGTGCCCGTCAGCATGGGCATGGCGGTGATCTCATAGGCAAAGGTGGCGGCGCGCACCTTGTCGTAGCCCTCCTCCATCTTGCGCACCATCATCTCCACGGCAATGATGGCATCGTCCACCAGCAGGCCCAGCGCGATGATCAGCGAGCCCAGCGAAATCTTGTGCAGGCCTATGCCGTAGTACCACATGGCCAGGAAGGTCAAACTCAGCACCAGTGGAATAGTGATGCCCACCACCAGGCCGGGCCGCATGTCGATGTAATAGCGCTTCCACAGCGGCAACTGGCCGGGGCCGTTGTGTTGCCGCTTGTGAAAACCCAGGCTGATGAAGCTCACCGCGAGCACAATCACCACGGCCTCGATCAGCACGCGCACAAATTCGTTGACCGAGGTGGCCACCGCCTTGGGCTGGTTTTGCACGTTCACCAGCTTGACGCCGGCCGGCAGGGTTTTGTCGAT
The DNA here is from genome assembly GCF_056402935.1 of Polaromonas sp. P3_B1. Classification (NCBI taxonomy): domain Bacteria; kingdom Pseudomonadati; phylum Pseudomonadota; class Betaproteobacteria; order Burkholderiales; family Comamonadaceae; genus Polaromonas; species Polaromonas sp. P3_B1. Next base: position 13,779 of record NZ_JBFUGK010000016.1, on the reverse strand, counting down.
GCGCGCCGACAGCGCCGTGAGCGACTTGCCCAGCGCGATGATGTCGCCGCCCTTGGCCATGGAGACACCCAGCGCGATCACTTCCTTGCCCTGGTGGTGCACCTTGACGGAAGGCGGATCCACATAGCCGCGCTTGATTTCGGCAATGTCGCCCAGCTGCAGCTGGCCGCCCGAGCTGCCGCGTATCGGCATGGCGCGCAGCTGCTCTATCACTTCAAACTGGCCCGCCACGCGCACTTGCACCACGTCCAGCGGCGTCTGCACCGCCCCTGCCGCTTCCACGGCGTTTTGCTGGCCGAGCTGGGCCAGCACCTGGTTCAGGTCCAGTCCCAGCTGCGCCAGGCGTTTCTGCGAGATCTCGATGAAGACTTTTTCGTCCTGCACGCCGAAAAGCTCGACCTTGCTTACGTCCGGCACGCGCAGCAGCTGTTGGCGCACGTCGTCGGCAAAAGTCTTGACTTCAGCATAGTTGAAGCCGTCGGATTCCAGCGCGTAGATCACACCGTAGACGTCGCCAAACTCGTCGTTGAAGAACGGTCCCTGGATGCCGGCCGGCAATGTGCCGCGCATGTCGCCGATTTTCTTGCGCACCGAATACCAGACGTTGGCGACCTCGGCCGGCTTGGAGGAATCCTTGATCTGGAAAATGATTTGCGACTCGCCGGGTTTGGAATAGCTGCGAATGCGGTCGGAGTACGGCGCTTCCTGCAGCGTGCGTTCGAGCTTGTCGGTGACCTGCTCGGCCACCTGCTGCGCCGTGGCGCCCGGCCAGTAGGTGCGCACCACCATGGCGCGAAAGGTGAAAGGCGGGTCCTCGTCCTGCCCGAGCTGGAAGTAGGACGCAAAGCCCAGGATCATCAGCACCAGCAACAGGTAGCGCGTGAGCGCCGGATGATCCAGCGCCCATTTTGAAAGGTTGAAGCGGGTCGAGGGTGAAGCGAGTTCGCCGGCGGGGCCCTTGCCGTCGTGGGAGTCTTGCGTCATGGCCGCCTCACTTCGCACCGGAGGCGGCGGATGCGGGTGCCGCGGCTGCCGCCATGGCATTCGGGCTGGTCTGTGCCGGCGTGGCGCCGGCCAGGGCCACACTGGGCTGGTAGAAGGTGACCTTCTGGCCCGGCGACAGCACGTGCACGCCGGCGCTCACCACCAGCATGCCGGCCTGCAGGCCCGAGGCCACGACCACATCGTTGCCGTCGGCCGTGGCGACCTGAATGATTTGCGGCTTGACCGTCATGCTGGCCTTGTCGACCACCCACACCGCCGTGGCTTTGCCTTCCTGGCGCAGCGCCGTGGTCGGCAGCTTGATCACCGGCACGCCGACGGCGCTGCCCGATTCCGGCACCACATACACCGTGGCGCCCAGCGGCGGCGGTTCCTTGGCATCGATCGAAACCTTGACGGTATAGGTGCGCGTGACCGGGTCGCTGCTGGCGGCCACTTCGCGGACCTTGCCGGCCATTTCGGTGTTTTGCGCCCAGGCGCGTATCGTCACTGCCGAGCCGGCCTTGATGCCGGCCACCTTGTCTTCGGGCACAGAGAACACCACGTCGCGCACGCCGTCGGCCGCGATGCGCACCACAGGCGCGCCGGCCGCCACGACCTGGCCGGGCTCGGCCTCGATCGCCGTCACGACACCCGACACATCGGCGACCAGCGCCGCGTAATTGGCCTGGTTGCCCTGCACCGCGAACTGCGACTGCGCCTGCTCGAGCTGCGCCTGCGCCGCCTTGAGCGTGGTTTCGCGGCGCTCGAGTTCGGCGCCGCTGATGAAGTTCTGCTCCTTGAGTTCCTTGTAGCGCTTGAAGTCGGCAGCGGCCAGGTCGCGGTTGGTGGTGGCCGCAGCCACCTGGGCGCGGGCCGAATCGGCGGCCAGCCTGAAATCCTGCGGATCCAGCTGGGCCAGTACCTGCCCGGCCTTGACGCGCTGGCCCAGCTCGGCCTGGCGTTTGATGATCTTGCCGCCTACCCGGAAACCCAGCCTGGACTCGACCTGGGCTTTGACCTCGCCCGCATATTCATGGCTGGACGAAAACGCGTTGGTCCCCACGGTGACCACCTTGACGGCGCGAACCGGCTCTTCAGGTGGGGCGGGCTTGGAACAGGCGGCCAGCAACACGGCAGCGCCCACCACGGAGAAAACGGTTTTATTCATGGTCGGATTGGTTGTAAAAACTCGGACGGCATGCAGCCAGGGAAGCTTAGGAAACTCACTACTGACTGACCGGTTAGTAATCTAGGGTAAATGCGAATACTTGTCAAGCGACAATCGCCGCATGACCCCAGGCCTCCAACAGCCCAGCGCTCCCGTTCCCCTGCAGGGGGTGTCGCATTACGAAAATTTTCCCGTCGCCTCGCTGCTGTGCCCGCCGCGGCTGCGCCCGCCCATCGCGGCGATTTACTGGTTTGCCCGCACGGCCGACGACATCGCCGATGAGGGCGTTGCCTCGCCGCAGGCCCGCCTGGACGACCTGGCCGCCTACCGCGCCGACCTGATGGCGACCGCCACCGGCCTGCCGCCCTCGCCGCGCTGGGCGCCGGTCTTCGAGCAATTGCGCCCACAACTGGCCCGGTTTGAACTCCCCGTGAATCTGCTGGCCGACCTGCTGAGCGCCTTTGAGCAGGACGCGGTCAAGCAGCGCTATGCCGACGAAGCTGAACTGCTGGACTACTGCAAGCGCTCGGCCAACCCCGTAGGCCGGCTGCTGCTGCATCTCTACGGCCTGCGGGAAGATGCCTCACTGCGGATGAGCGACGACATCTGCACGGCGCTGCAGCTGATCAATTTTTGGCAGGACCTCGGCGTGGACATCCCGCGCGGCCGCATCTACCTGCCCGCCGACTCCTGGGCCCGCCATGGCGTCGATGAAGCGCAGCTGTTGGCGCTGCGCGTCAACCCCTCCACCACGGGGTTGATTGCCGACCATGTGCGCTCCGCCCGCGCCATGATGCTGAGGGGTGCCCCCCTGTGCAAAAAGATTCCCGGGCGCGGCGGCTGGGAGCTGCGCCTGGTGGTGCAAGGCGGCCTGCGCATCCTCGACAAGATAGAAACGCAGGGCTTCAACACCTTGCAGCAGCGCCCCAGGCTCAAGCCCTGGGACTTGCTGGTGATGGGCTGGCGTGCCTTGTTCATGCGCTGATCCTGTCAATGTCTGCAGGCATCCCATGTGACAATTGCCGCATGACGCCTGAGCAGTATGTCCAGCAGAAAGCCGCCGCATCCGGCAGCAGTTTTTATTACGCCTTCCTGTTTTTGCCCAAAGAACGGCGCGCCGCCATCACGGCCTTTTATGCGTTTTGCCGCGAGATCGACGATGTGGTCGATGAAGTCACAGACCCCGGCGTGGCCCGCACCAAGCTGGCCTGGTGGCAAAGCGAAGTCCTGAAGTCCTATGCCGGCGAGCCGACGCATCCGGTGATGAAAGCGCTGATGCCGCTGGCCGCCACCTACCGCATCGAGGCCCGCCACCTGCAAGCCGTGATTGAGGGCTGCCAGATGGACCTGGAACAAAACCGCTACCTCGATTTCCCCGGCCTCAAGCAGTACTGCCATCTGGTGGCCGGCATCGTGGGTGAAGTGGCGGCGAGGATTTTCGGCCAGGCCGATGAAGCTACTACGGCCTACGCCCACAAGCTCGGCCTGGCATTCCAGCTCACCAACATCATTCGCGACGTAGGCGAAGACGCCATGCGCGGCCGCATCTACCTGCCTGTCAACGAGCTGCAGCAGTTCGACGTGAAGGCGCACGAGATTCTCAAGCGCCAGTATTCCGACCGCTTCAGCGCGCTCATGAAATTCCAGACCGAGCGCGCCCTCGCGCTTTACGACGAAGCGCTGGCCATGCTGCCCGAAACCGACCGCCGCGCGCAAAAACCCGGCCTCATGATGGCCAGCATCTACCGCACGCTGCTGCGCGAAATCGCACGCGACGGCTACCAGGTGCTGCACCAGCGTGTCAGCCTCACGCCTCTTCGAAAATTCTGGCTGGCCTGGAAAACACAAGCCTTCGGGCGAGTTGTATAGATGAGAGTCGCCGTCATAGGGGCGGGCTGGGCTGGCTGTGCCGCTGCCATCGAAGCCTCGCGCCTGGGCTACCAGGCCACGCTGTTTGAAACCACCCGCATCGCGGGCGGGCGCGCGCGCCGTGTGGGAGCTACCGTGCGGGGTGAGCCGGTCGCGCTGGACAACGGCCAGCACATCCTGATAGGCGCGTATGCCGAAACGCTGCGCCTGATGAAGGACCTGGGTGTGGACGCCGATGCCGTGTTGCTCCGGATGCCGCTGACCTTGCAGTTTCCCGACGGCGGCGGCCTGAAACTACCGCAGTTGCCCGCCCCGCTTGATGCGCTGGCCGGCATCGTCATGGCGCGCGAGTGGCCGCTGGGCGACAAGCTCTCCATGCTCAAGGTTGCGATCGGCTGGCAGCTCAAGAAATTCCAGTGCGCACCCGGTGAGTCGGTCGCGGACCTCTGCCGGGGTCTGGCACCCGGCGCCATGGCCGCCTTGATCGAACCCCTGTGCGTCTCGGCGCTCAACACACCCGCCGAACGCGCCAGCGGCCAGGTGTTCCTGCGCGTGATGCGCGACGCGCTGTTTTCAGAAACCGGCGGCTCCAACTTGCTGCTGCCTCGCACCGACCTCAGCGCCCTGCTGCCCGACGCGGCACTGGCCTGGCTCACCGCGCAGGGCAATGCGCCGCAACTGGGCGCGCGCGTGCAGGCCATCGCGCCTCTCGGCTCGGGCTGGGTCGTGAGCACCGAGACCAGCGCGGCCTTCGACTGCGTGGTGCTGGCCTGCCCGCCGCAGGAGGCCGCGCGGCTGGTAGAGGGCAGCGGCGTCGCCGCGGAGGAATGGCTGGCGCGGGCGCACGGCCTGCAGCACGAGGCCTTGACGACCGTCTATGCCTGGGCTTCGGATGCGCGCCTGCCGCTGCCCATGCTGGCCTTGCCCTCGAATGCTGCGGAGCCGGCCCAATTCGTGTTTGATCGCGGGCAACTGGGCGGCCCGGCCGGGCTGCTGGCCTTTGTGATCAGCGCCAGCACCGGCGACAGCGCCACGCTGACCGCACAGGTTCTGGCGCAGGCGAAATCGCAACTCTGGCATCTGGGGCTGGGCGCCATGCAGGCCGTGCAGACCATTGTGGAAAAACGCGCCACCTTCGCCTGCACACCTGGCTTGTTGCGCCCCGGCGCCGAGGTCGCGCCTGGCCTGTATGCCTGCGGCGACTACATCGCCGGGCCCTACCCCGCCACGCTGGAAGGCGCTGTGCGCTCAGGGCTGGAGGCCGCCCGGCATCTTCATTGAGCGAGCGCGCTCAAGCGCTCTTGGCCATCAACCGCACCGTGCGGTACGCCGGCCGCGACAGGCAGCGCTGCAGCCATTCATCGACGCGAGGGCATTCGGCCATCAGGTTCGCCGCGCCTTGCACCCAGGCCAGCACCGAGGCCACACAGATGTCGGCCGCGGTGAAACGCTCGCCGGCCAGGTAGGGGCGTGACTGCAAGTGTTTGTCCAGAACGCGCAGCGGCACCAGCAGGTGGCGCTCGGCATCATCGGCGAGCTGGGGCTTGCGGCGATCGGCCGGCATCAAAATGCGGTGCATCAAAAACGCCAGCGCATCCTTCTCGCATTCGGTGACCACCCAGAAGCTCCAGCGCAGGATCTCGGCTTGCTCGGCATGGTCTTGCGCGGCCAGCAAAGGTACGCCGGGCGCCTTGAAACGCTCGGCCAGGTACAGCACACAGGCCATGGACTCCCAGACCAGCACACCGTCGTCGTCCACCACGGGAATGCGGCCGTTCGGGTTGATGGCCAGGAATTCCGGCGTGCGTGTGGCGCCGCCCGTGAAAGGCAGCGGGATGTGTTCATGGGCCAGGCCCATCTCGTGGACCAGCCACAACGGGCGTGCCGCGCGCGAAGCCGCTGTTCCGTAGATTTTGAGCGTCATGAAAGCCCCTTGCGAAAAGCGCTGACGCCCAGCGGCATCAACGCGGGAACAAATCGCACAACTCGGTCAGCGTAGCCACCGTCTCATGCGGCACAGCCGGATGCGCCCACAACTGGTCGGAGCGATTGACCCACACCGTCTGCATGCCGCAATTGAGCGCGCCCAGCACGTCCAGTGTGGCATCGTCACCCACATGCAGCACCTCGCCAGGCTGCACCTCGACAGCGCCGGCGGCCGCGTGAAAGATGCGCGGGTCGGGCTTGCCCACACCGAACTGCTGGGCGCTGATGCTGGCCTTGAAATAACCGTCTATGCCTATGCGCCTGATGTCGGCATTGCCGTTGGACACTGCCACCAGCGGATAGCGGTCCGATAAAAACTCGAGCGCCAGCACCGCGTCCTCAAACAGCGTGACCCTGTTGCGCTCGGCAAAAAAGACATCAAAGGCGGGCTCGGCCAGCAGGGGATCTTCACGTGAACGGTACAGAGCCAGCCGTATCGCTTCGCGGCGTATGGCGCTGAGGTTGTACTTGAGCTCGGGCCGCGAGCGCGTCACGTGCTCGCGGATTTCATGCCGCGTGGCGGGATTGGAAAACAGCGCCGCGGTCATGGGCGCATGCTGGCTCAGCCAGTCGTCCAATGCTTTCTCGGCCCTTTCGATGGCGGGCCAGATCGGCCACAAGGTGTCATCGAGGTCTAGCGTGATGGCTTTGATGGTGGTCAGGTCAAGCATAGGAAAAGACTAAGGGATAGGCGAGAATAACCCATGTTTTTTCGCCCCCGCTTTGCTCCCGAACCTCTCTTCTCCCACGGCGCACCGCCTGTCGGACCAGCCCCTTCTTCAGCCACTGCCACCACCGCCGTCCTGCTTTGTAACCTGGGCACACCCGACGAAGCCACCGCGCCGGCGCTTCGCCGCTACCTCGCCGAATTCCTGGGCGACCCGCGCGTGGTCGAGATCCCCAAGCCGCTTTGGTGGCTGATCCTGCACGGCGTCATTCTGCGCGTGCGGCCCAAAAAGTCGGCCGCCAAGTACGCCGGCATCTGGATGAAGGAAGGCTCGCCGCTGCGGGTCTGGACACAAAAGCAGGCCATCATGCTGCAAGGGTACCTGGCGGTGCGCGGCAGTTCCGTCGAAGTGCGCTACGCCATGCGTTACGGCAACCCGTCCATCGCCTCACAGTTGAGCCAGCTCAAGGCGGACGGCATTGAGCGCGTGCTCATACTGCCGGCCTACCCGCAGTACAGCGGCACCACCACCGCCAGCGTGTTTGACGCGGTCTACCAATGGGCGGCGCGCATACGCCGCATCCCCGAACTCCGCTTCGTCAACCACTACCATGACCATGGCGGCTACATCAAGGCACTGGCTGCCCGCGTGCGCGAGCACTGGCGCACGCAGGGCCGCGGCGAACAGCTGGTCATGAGCTTTCACGGCGTGCCCGAACGCACGCTGGCGCTGGGCGACCCCTACCACTGCGAATGCCACAAGACGGCGCGCCTGCTGGCCGCCCAATTGGGACTGGAGCCCGCGCAGTACAAGGTCACCTTCCAGTCGCGCTTCGGCAAGGCCAAATGGCTGGAGCCCTACACCGAACCCACGCTGGTGGCCATGGCCCAGGCCGGCGTCAAGCGGGTCGACCTGATCTGCCCGGGCTTTACCGGCGACTGCCTGGAAACCCTGGAAGAGATCAACATGGAGGCGCGCGAAGCTTTCCTGCATGCGGGCGGCAAGGAGTTCAACTACATCCCGTGCCTCAACGACAGCCATGAATGGATTGCCGGGCTTGCCGAAATCGCGCAGCAGCACCTGGCGGGTTGGCCGGTGCAACAGGCCGACCCCGCAGAGACGGCCAAGGCCATGGCTGCTTCACGCGAAAGGGCCTTGGCCCTCGGCGCGAAAAAATAAGGCTGCGCCCGCCCCAAGCCTTGCTCAAGCCTTGAGCTTGAGCAATTGCACCATCAGTTGCGTGGTCTTCACGTCGAAGTCGATGAAGTTGCCGAGATCCGGCCCCGACATCCACGACTGCTCCCAATAGCTTTCCTTGAGCGTCTTCTTCCAGAGCTCATAGGCCAGTGAAGCCTTCACAGCCTCCACCATCTCGGCCTGGCGCGCGGCCGGCACGGCAGCGCCGGTGAACACGGCGCGCCAGTTGGTGAGGTCAACGTCCAGGCCCTGCTCGCGCACCGACTTGACGCCGTAAGCGGCTTTTTTGGAAGAGACACCGAGGGCGCGCAGCTTGCCGCTGGCCAGCTCCGCCCTGAAGGTGCCGTAGCTCGAAACGCCGGCCGCCGCCTTGCCGCCCATCACCGCATCGACCAGCTCGAAGTTGCGCGCAAACGGCAGGTAGACCGCGTCTTCCGGCTTGGCGCCGGCGGCCTTGGCCAGCAGGCCCGCGAACACATGGTCGGCGCCGCCGACCGCGCCTATGGCCATGGAGGTCTGTTTGGCGTTGCTGCGCAGGCGCTCCACCAGTTCGTTGATGGTCTTGAGCGGCGATGCGGCCGCCACCACGACCACCGGGTAATCGCTGGTCAGGCGCGCAATCGGCTTGACCTTGCTGAGGTCAACGGCCGGTTTTTGCAACGCCAGCGCGCCGACGAGGTTGCTGTCGCCCATGAACAAGGCGTTGGGGTCGGCGTTGTACTTCTGCACATACCAGGCCAGGCCCGCGGTGCCGCTGCCGCCTTCCTTGTTCTCGTACTCGATCTCGTCAGTCAGGCCCTGGCCCACCAAGGCATCGCCGAGGGCGCGGCCGGCTTCATCGAGGGCGGTGCGGGACATGGCGGGAATGACGATGCGCAGCTTGGGCGCCAGCTTGCCCTTGGGCGCGGACTGGGCCCAAAGCGGTGCGGTCACCCCGAGGCCGGCGAGTGCGCCCAGAACCGTGCGTCGTTGGATCGTCAGCATGTGGTTTACCTCCCAAGGCCATGGTAGATGGAGTTTCCAGGGCAATGGCTAGGTGTTTGATCCAGTACCCGGTCCCTTGCGTCTGAGCACTTTTCATGCCACACGCGAGGGCACAGGCACCCGGGCATTGCGCCCGGGGGGCGCGCAGTTCAGGCCTTGAGCTTGAGCAAATGCACCATGACCCGCGAGGTGGTCAGGTCGAAATCGATAAAACTCGCGAGGCTGGGACCTGAAAGCAACGAAGACTCCCAGTGGTTCTGCTTCAGCGTTTTTTGCCAGGACTCATGGCCGGTGGCGGCCTTCACGGCCTCCAGCATTTCGGCCTGGCGGGCCTCGGCCACGTTCTGGCCGGTGAACACGCCGCGCCAGTTGGCCATGTCCACGTCCACGCCCTGCTCGCGAATGGAGGGGATGCCGAATACCGTGCGCTTGGACGACACACCGATGGCGCGCAACTTGCCGCTGGCCAACTCGTCGGCAAATTCACTGTAGCCCGAAATGCCGGCTGTCGCCTTGCCGCCCAGCACGGCCTGCACGACTTCGGCGCCGCCCGCAAAGGGCAGGTACACCAGTTCTTCGGGTTTGCTGCCGGCCGCGCGGGTGAACACACCGGCAAACACGTGGTCCACACCGCCGGCGGAACCGCCCGCGATGGGAACGTCCTTGGGATTGGCGCGCATGCGCCCGGCCAGGTCGGCAATCGTGCGCACCGGCGAGTTGGCGGCGACCACCACCACAAGGTAGTCGCTGGTCAATCGCGCGATGGGGCGGATGCGGGTCATGTCGACGGCGGGTTTTTGCAGGGCCACCGCGCCCACCATCACCATGCCGCCCATCAGCAGGGTGTTGGCGTCGCCGCTGTATTTCTCGGCGTAGTACGCGAGGCCTATGGTGCCGCCCTTGCCGCCCTTGTTTTCATACTCGATCTCATCCGTCGCGCCCGCGCCCACCAGCGCCGTACCGAGGGCGCGGCCGGTCTGGTCCCAGCCGCCGCCGGCATTGGCAGGGATCACGATGCGCAGCTTGGGCGCCAGCTTGACCACCCTGGCTTTGGGCTGTGCGGCCGCCGGCGGCTTGGCCGCCGTCTGCGCCCATGCGGGGATGGCCCCGCCCCATGTCGCCAATCCCAGCCCGGCGAGTCCTCCCAGGGCGGCGCGTCGTTTGATGGTCAGCATGTCGTCTCCTTTGTCGTTGGAACCTCAGCTTGCAGTTTTGCTCCTTGTCCAGTATTTGGCAAGGCGGGGAAGTACCAGGACCGCCACCACGATCACGACCAGCGTGATCGACATGGGGCGCTGGAAGAACACCATGGCGCTGCCCTCGCCTATCGACACGGCGTTGCGCAGTTGCGCTTCCGCCAGAGGGCCCAGGATCATGCCGACCACCACGGGCGCGGTGGGGAAGTCGTACCGGCGCATCAGCACGCCCAGCAATCCAATAGCGTACAGCAGGAATAAGTCAAACGCGCTCTGGCGCATGCCGTAGGCACCCACCGTCGCGAAGATCAGGATGCCGGCGTAGAGCTGCGGCTTGGGGATTTTCAGCAGCTTGACCCACAGGCCCACCATGGGCAGGTTGAGCACCAGCAGCATGACATTGCCGATGTACAGCGAGGCGATCAGCGCCCACACCAGCGCAGCGGAGGTGGTGAACAGCTGCGGGCCTGGCTGGATGCCGTAGTTCTGGAAAGCGCCCAGCAGGATGGCCGTGGTGTTCGAGGTCGGGATGCCCAGCGTGAGCAGCGGGATCAGCGCCGCCGTCACCGTGGCGTTGTTGGCTGCCTCGGGGCCGGCCACGCCTTCGATCGCGCCCTTGCCGCCGAACTCGGCCCTGATTTCGGGGCTCGCCAGTTTCTTTTCCGTGGCGTAGCTCAGGAAGGTCGGTATCTCGGTGCCGCCGGCCGGAATGCAGCCGAAAGGCGTGCCGATCGCGGTGCCGCGCAGCCAGGCGGGAATCGAACGCTTCCAGTCGGCCTTGGTCATGTGCACGCGGCTGAGCTTGTTCTGGTCTTCCACCGTTTTGCCCTCATAGAGCACGGCATAAAGCACTTCCGCGACCGCAAACAGGCCGACGGCCACCAGCACGATTTCAATGCCGTCGAGCAGTTCCGGGATGCCGCCGGTGTAGCGGCCCTGGCCCGAGATCTGGTCCAGGCCGACGCAGCCGGCGGCCAGGCCGACCAGCAGCGCCGTCATGCCGCGCAAGGTGCTCTTGCCCAGCACGGCGCTCACCGTGGTGAAGGCCAGCAGCATCAGCAGGAAATACTCGGGCGGGCCCAGCTTGACGGCGAATTCCGCCACAAAGGGGGCGAACAGCGTGACGATGACGGTGGCGATCGTGCCCGCCACAAACGAGCCTATCGCCGCCGTGGCCAGCGCGGCGCCGGCGCGTCCGCTCTTGGCCATCTTGTTGCCCTCCATGGCCGTGACCATGCTGGCGGTTTCGCCGGGCGTGTTCAGCAGGATGGAGGTGGTAGAGCCGCCGTACATCGCGCCGTAGTAGATGCCCGAGAAGAAAATCATCGAGGCGGTGATGTCGACCTTGGCGGTGATGGGCAGCAGCATGGCCACCGCCACCGCCGGGCCTATGCCGGGCAGCACGCCCACGGCCGTGCCCAGGGCGCAGCCCACCAGGCACCAGATCAGGTTGACCGGCGTGATCGCCGTGGCGAAACCCGCCATCAGGGCATTGAAGATGTCCATGTCAGATCCACCCCGTGTTCGTCAGGCCCGGCAGGTTGATCGCCAGGAATTTGGTGAACATCCAGAACACCGGCGCGGAGATCAGCAGACCCACCACAAAATCGGTGACCCAGGTGCGCGGCGCATTGACACCCGCCTGGCCGCTTGCGCGGCGCAGGCCTTGCACCGCCAGCAGGTAGCACAGCGTGCAGCTCAGGATGAAGCCAATGGTGGTGATCAGCGCCGCATTGAGCAGCAGCCCCGCCGAGACCCAGACAAAACCGGGCCAGTAAGCTTGCGTGGCGCCGGAGGGAGGATCCAGTTCGCGAAAACCGCCGCTGCGCGCTTCCCAGATGATCCAGGCGCCGCAGACCGTGAGGCCGACGGAGACCAGCCAGGGCAGGAAGTTGGGGCCGACACCGCCGTAGCCGGCCTCGGACGAGATGCTGATCGCGCCGAAGGCCAGCGCCAGGCCGGTCAGCAGCACGCCGGCGCCGACCAGGGTTTGCGGCCAGACGGCTGAGGGATCCGAAGTTGTTGTTGTCATCGTTATAGTTCCCGAAAGACGTGGGACGGACGTGGACAGTCTGGCGGCACGCCGCCCTTTCGTCAAATTTTCATCAAATCTGAACCCGGGACGGCGTGGCGCCCTTGCACACTCACATGCCTGCTTGCACGCGCGAAGGCGTGAAGCGTCAGACCATGCCGGACTTGACCATGGTGGCGCGCAGGGCGGCGAAGTCGTCGTCGACGAACTTGGCGAAAGCATCGCCCGACAGCACGGCAGGCGTCCAGTCGTTCTTCTTGACGGCCTCGGCCCAGGCCGGGGACTTCAGTGCCGCCAGCACCAGGTCGGTCAGCGCCTTGCGCTGCTCGGCGGTGATGCCGGGGGCGCCGTAAACGCCGCGCCAGTTGCCGATTTCGACGTCTATGCCCTGCTCCTTGAGCGTGGGAACGTCCACACCGGGCAGGCGCTTGCCGGAGGTCACGGCGATGGCGCGCATCTTGCCGGCCTTGATGTACTCGGCGAACTCGCTGTAGCCGCTGCCGCCCACCGTGACGTTGCCGCCCAGGATGGCCGCCGTGGCCTCACCGCCGCCGCGGAAGGCGACATAGTTGATCTTGGAAGGATCGGCACCGACCTTTTGCGCGATCATGGCCGCGGCGATGTGCTCGGTGGAGCCGCGCGAACCGCCGCCCCACTTCACGCTGCCGGGGTCCTTCTTGAGCTGGTCGACCACGTCCTTCATGGTCTTGAAGGGCGAATTGGCGGGCAGCACGAACACGTTGTATTCGCTTGAGAGGCGCGCGATCGGCGTGGCCTGCGACAGGCTCACCGGCGGCTTGCCGGTGATCAGGCCGCCCAGCATCACGGCGCCCATCACCATCAGCGCGTTGGGGTCGCCCTTGGAGCCGTTGACGAACTGGGCCAGGCCCAACGCGCCGGCGGCGCCACCCTTGTTGTCGTAGGTGACGGTGTCGGCCACTTTGGAGTCGGTCATGGCCTTGCCCAGGGCGCGGCCCGTGGTGTCCCAGCCGCCGCCCGGGTTGGCGGGAATCAACATCTTGATGTTGGAAGCTGCGGAGGCCGACAGCGGCAAGGCACCGGTTGCGGCCAGGGCCGCCAGGGATTTCAGAAAGGTATCGCGACGCATGTGAATGTCTCCTTTGGATGGGCGCCCGAGGCGCCCGGATGGCTGATAACCCGCCTATCATGCACCCCCTGGCTGTCAAACGGCTGTCCGGCATCACTGGGGAAAGTGCTAATGTCCTGCCCATGATGCCCACGGTGATGTCCACGGTCAAACTGCTGCTGGTGGAGGATGACGCCTCCATGCAGGCGGCGCTGCAGCGCGCGCTGGGCCGGCGCGGCATGGAGGTTGTCGGCTGCACCGACGGGCGGCAGGCCCTGGCGCAGTGGAAGGCCACGCAGCCTGACGTGGTGGTGCTGGACCTGACCCTGCCCGGCCTGGACGGCCTGCAGGTGCTGGCGCAGGCGCGCGGCCAGGGCCTGACAACCCCCGTGCTGATCCTCACGGCCCGCGGCACCGTGGGCGACCGCATCGTCGGCCTGAACACCGGCGCCGACGACTACCTGCCCAAACCCTTCGACCTGGACGAACTCGAGGCGCGGCTGCGCGCCCTGAGCCGCCGGCGCCCCGCTGCCGGCTCCGAGCCCATCCCCGCATCGCAGTTCGTGGGCCACCTGCGTTACGACAAGGAGAGCGGCGCCATCTACCAC